>CAVRRG010000011.1:0-62112 GCA_963723365.1 Calditrichota bacterium
ACCGCGGTCTTTAATCCCCAGAGGTTTTAAATTTTGCGCAAATGAATTCTGTATTGTGCTGGCAAAATGCTGGCTTTGCCTGATAAAGGCACTTTGTGCCATCGTAGCAAGAATAAAATTAATTCCTTCATAGCGCTTTTGATCTTCTTCTTTTTCAAATTTGATAGATTCATTTTCCTTAAGCACAACAGCCTGGGCCTGGGCATTCTTATCTTTATCAGCGCTTAGAAAATAGGTTTCAACCCCTCTTATTTTTTTATTGGTATTACTGTTGCAATGCAGACTTACAAATAGTTTGCCCCTATTTTCATTGGCAATTTGAGTTCTTTGCCACAACGGGATAAAAATATCTTTGTCCCTGGTATATACAATTTGTACGCCGGGCAGATTCTTCTTTATCATCTGTCCCAGTTTCAGGGTAACAGCAAGCGCTATATCTTTTTCTCTTAACCCGGCTTTGCCAACTGCACCTGGATCTTTACCTCCATGCCCGGCATCAAGAATTATGGTGTCAATAAGCCAGTCCTTTTTCTGCTTTTCCAATTCAGACTGCGCATACGTATCAACTTCCACAACTTCATTTGTACGCAGATTTACATAGAAATCCTCGTTATCGTCATTTATAACCAGCTCGCGCGAAATAATTTTCTTGTTTAATTTAAAAGCAATAGAAACAAGCGTTTCAAACTCAATGACATCAATTTCACTAACTACTCCCGACGGTTTTGAATTCTTAAAAATGAGCGGATCAGCCGTGCCTCCATACACATCAATATGCAGCCAACCATTAGTAACTTTAAGAGCTATATCCTTTTTTTTAAACTTTTTTCTGGATCTTATTTTTATAAGAGTGCCATTATCCCTGGCCTCGATAGCAACTCCGGTCAAGTTTACATCTTTCATACCCAACGTTAAAATTAACTCAGACTGATCAAAGCTAAATGTTTGCGGTGTAAAATTTGTAAAAAGTTCCACAAGCATGTTAACCGGAACCCAAAGTTCTGCGTCTTTCCAAATGGGGAAATAGGGCAACTGGTACATGTGGTCATTTAGAATTACAAAATTATTGGCTGCCGAGAAAGTGGCTTTATCTTTTCCGATATATAAAACCGATTTTTGCCGCGAATCATTTGTATATATTCCAAAACCTGTTTTATTGACAAAATCATTTAGGGAGATAAAGACCTGACCACCTTCTGTATAAGATGAAAGCTGTACTAGCGGGAAATTGCCAAGTTTATTATCTACAATAACGGTCTTTCCCGATTGCCTGCTATTATCGAGAGCAAATGCCTGGTAAATGATAAAAAAAGACAAACTCAGTATAATAAATACTTTATAATCAAATTTCATTTAGCGCTAATAATAATTTATTAATATATTCTGTAAAGCCGTTCAAAATTAAACAATTCACTAAATTCATACAATAAAAGATATGTGCAGAAACAATTTATAATTTATATTTAACTTTCGTACTATTTAAAACAGTATTTGTTTCTATGCTGCCAGGGGAATTATGTCCATTTTAGAAGTAAAGAATATAAAAAAACAGTATGGTGATTTTTATGCCGTAAATGATGTTTCTTTTAATGTGAACAAAGGAAATGTATATGGCATTCTTGGTCCAAACGGCGCGGGAAAAACAACATCGATTCGCATGATTATGAATATAATTCAACCCGATTCCGGCGAAATCACTTTATTTGGTGAGCATATGAGCGATGAACTAAAAAGTAAAATTGGTTATCTGCCAGAAGAACGCGGATTATATAAAAAGATGAAATGCCTGAATGTTCTTGTTTTTCTTGGTGAATTGCATGGTATGAGCAGTGCAGCGGCCAAAGAAAGTGCCTTAAGCTGGTTAGAGAAGGTACAGCTTGCTGATCACAGGGATAGCCGCGTTGATGAGCTTTCAAAGGGTATGCAGCAAAAATTACAACTGATTGCCACAGTTATGCATGATCCGGAATTAATAATATTAGACGAGCCCTTCTCGGGCCTTGATCCCCTAAATGTAAATTTAGTAAAAAACATCATTCTGGAATTAAAAAAACAAGACAAAGCCATCATGTTCTCCACCCATATGATGGATTCGGCCGAAAAACTATGCGATGATATTTTGATGATAGATAAAGGCAGTAAGGTTTTGGATGGTAAACTGAGTGCTATCTTAAAGCAGCATGGTAAGAATTCAATCCAGGTTGAATTTAACGGCGATGAAAATATTTTTAAATCCAGCGCAGCATTGAGCAAAGTGGAATCTTATCCCAATTATGTGGAAGTGGAATTAAAGGCCGGATTCTCTGCCAATGACCTGTTAAAAGAAGTTGTAGATAAAGTAGATATAATTTCTGTGCAGACAATGAAATCCAGCTTAAACGAAATATTTATTGCCCTTGCCGGAGGTAATGATAATGCATAAAATCTTTACTATTATTAAACGCGAATTTAAAGAAGCTGTCTTAAAAAAGAGTTTCATTATCATGACAATTATTATTCCCTTCCTGATGGTTGCTTTGACCATTGTACCTTCTCTCCTGGCAGGTTTGGATACAGAGGAACCGCAGGTGATCGCGATATATGATGAATCAGGATTAATTAAAAATGCAGGTGTTAATCTTATAAGCGATACCCTGGAAAATGGAGCGCCGCGCTTTGTTTTCAATATGATTGATGGTGCTTTGGACAAAGCCGATATTCTTACAAGACAAAAACAACATGTTAATAATCAATTTATTGATGGTTTCCTGATAGTTCCCGTTAATGTTATGGAAGGCGAAGAGATCATCTATTATGCGCGTAATGTATCTAATTTTGATGTTAACCGGAAAGTCAGCGCAGCGGTTAGTGAGGTTGTTGTAAACCAGCGTTTAAAAAATTCAGGCATTGATAATAATTTAATTAACGATCTCACTCAAAGGGTTCCTTTGAAAACAATTAAAATTTCCGCTGAAGGACAGGAATCTGAGCGCGGCTTTGAAACAGAATTTTTTTCAACCTTTATTTTTATCTTTATCCTGTACATGACACTTATAATGTACGGCTTTGTATTAATGCGCAGTATAATTGAAGAGAAGACCTCACGCATTATAGAAGTACTGCTTTCATCTGTAAATCCATTTCAACTGATGGCGGGAAAGATCATCGGTTCGGGATCGGTTGGTTTAACACAATATATCATTTGGGGAATTTTTGGATTGGCACTTTTCTTTTTTGGTCCGGCTTTATTTTCTGTTGCGCCTTCTTCCTTTAGTCTATCACCGAAAATATTGTTTTATTTTGCACTGTTTTATTTATTAGGATACTTCTTTTATGCCAGCTTATATACCGGTGTTGGCGCTTTAACAAACACAGACCAGGAAGCACAGCAATTAGCTATGCCTATCACCCTTATGCTTATTGTGCCTATTGTTATGCTGGCTTTTATGGTTAAAAATCCGGATAGCAGTGCCGTGCAGGTAATGTCTTATATTCCTTTCTTTTCACCTATGATGATGTTTGCGCGCATAAATATTTCATCTCCTTCATTACTTGAGATCTGGTCTTCTGTTTTAATTTTGTTGGCAAGTATTATTATTTCTATCTGGATATCATCCAAAGTTTTTAAGGTAGGGATCTTAATGTACGGCAAGCGGCCGACACTTCCGGAAATTCTGAAATGGTTTAGAAGTTAGAAAACGGTTATTAAAAGAATCTAAGAACCTCATCTCCACGGATGATCATTACTTTGAGTACTTTTTCCCTTTTAAATCTGGAAGTTTTATATGGGCAATATACAATCCGTTTCCAACCCCGTAATCTGCTTCATTTCTTAAATTCCATTTTAAAAATTGTGAATCGTTATCCTTTTCAAGTTTACGCACCAAAACCCCTCCCAAATTAAAAATCCTGATAACTGCTTTTTGAGGAAGATGCGTAAAGGTCACGAATTTTTCTAAGGGATCACCTTCCCCGGCATGGGCAAAATAATAGGGATTTGGGAAAACATTAATTTTCTTAACATCTTCCCGGGCCTGTTCCAGGGAAATTGTAACTTCAGGAGCAGTAAAAGTGAAGAGGTCCGTTACTTTGTGTGGTGTGTAGGTCAGTATTTGAAATATGGTTCCCGGTTCCGGCATAACAGCATCAATATTTGCAGGGAAAGTAACGTCACTTACATCGCCGCCGTTCCAGTTTACAAAAACCAAACGCATCATACCGGGAATCGCGTTCCAGCCTGGTTTATAATAAACCCAAAGTGCTTCAGCATTTGCAGCGGCAGGATCAGCGATGTGACGTGCTAACAATGCTTCATAACCGGCTTGTGAGCGATCGAAAGGCTCAACAATGTAAAAGCTGTCTGTATAAGGATCGTTCACCCCTCCGGAAGCTGCATGGTCAATAGCCAATAAGTTAAATGTTCCATTACTGTCGGCATCATCTATCCACACCATACACTGATAATCATCTGCGGGATCTGTTGCGTCTGCTCCCAGGCACCAGAATTCAAAAGGAATCGTGCCCATAAAAGCCGGGTTAGATGTTGCTAAATATGGCCAGCGGTAAAAAGCGTCCGCCGGTGCTCCCACCGGATCAGCCACAAAACGGATTTCATAATCACGGGGCATTAACCATTCCATTCCTGTAACAGCCTCACCAAAACCACCCGAAAATTCAGTAGCCTGGACAATAAAGTTGCTAAATGAACCATCAGCAGGATTATTTTGGTTGATGGCCCAGGTACTGCCATTAGATTGCTGTCGGCCTGTAGGATTGCCGGGTGTTGGAAACCCGGCGAAAGTAAATGCTGCAGGATCAGGAGGATCAACGGCTCCATTGGCATTTGCGGTAACCTGAAAATTTTTAAACTCAAGAGGGACATCTGCAACAGTAACCTGCAAACCATCAAATATAGGCTGCGATCCTGACTCATCCAGAGACGAGGCCTGAACATTGCCGGATTGCACAATAGTGCTTGTGGTTTGATTATTGATAGACCATAAAATTTTATTATAATTTGCAGAATTAATATCCTCATCCAGTTCAAAAAATAACTGGTAGGTATGGCCCGTTACTGAAGCAGGATCAATTACCTGTGCCTGCACCAATCCATCGCTTGTAGAGAAGCTGCGATCAATTTCCAACAAGTCACCCGGGTTACTGTTATATTGTACGCCTGCCTTAGCACCCTGTGGAGTTACTTCTAAAATAGTATATGCAGATTCCAGGGCCGGTACTTTTATATCAGGGTTCTCTGTATAATTATAAGCGCTGACAGCAAAATAATAGGTATGACCGTTGTAAAGAGGTAAATCATTGATATAATCTTTATCCAGCAAAATACTGCGCGCTATTCCTGTATCATCACCTTCCTGAATCCTGCTGTAAATAAAATCGCCCAGGTCAGCATTATAGATATCTCCGCGAATAGTTGTTATGCCGTTGATGCGATCAAAAGTGGCAACTTTTACCCACTCTGCGTACCAGGAATGTAAGTCTGTCAGTTGATAGACGTTATAGCCCTCAAATTCAAAATCGCCAACAGCGCTTTCAGTTAAACTATATACCTCTTCATCAAAGCCCCAGTTGAGCAGAATTGCTTTATCAAATCCTGTGGCCTTGGCAGAGGGCTGCAGCGGAGGGGCCGGTACAATTTCAAAAAGATTATCATACATATACTGTGCAAATTGATCGCACAGTTTCATAGAAACAATGGCATTTAAGTTATCTCCTCCTTGTTGATCTATGATGCCGCCAACAATAGCTACAACAACTTCCTGGGTATCACCGGGCTGCATGGTGAATGGACCGGAGTTCAAAGCAATGCGCCTGTCACCGGGACCAAAGTTATCCCCTTCAGCATCAAGATCACCTGTCCTAAGAAATGGATCACCGCTCAATGGAAATCGAGTGACTTGTCCGCGATTTGTTCCGGAGCCAGCTACAAAGGGTGTAGGATTATCTAAATCTGTTGTGGGTGTATTACCATTTAACATATTATACCATTCCAGACTTCCATCATAATCACCTAAAGGTGGATCACTTATCGGACTGCCCGCTGCAAAGAAAATAAATGAGGTCATTGGCAGATTTATCTTACCCGGGCCTACTCTTTTTAAATCAAAAACGCCAAAATCTTCATCATCATCTACACCATTGGCGTTTAAATCCTGCCCATCAACCCCGTCAACTAAAGGGCCCTGGAAAAAATCATAGCCAACAGCGGCAGGAGGCAGGCCAAAAGAAGAATAATCGCCGTCTGTTTTAAAACCAGAGTAGGCAAAGCCTATACTCTTTTCAATATCACAGCCTGCTAAATCGTCTGTGTATGTTCCAACATCGGGATCGGACCATTGTGAAACAAACATCGAGTCAATTGTTAAACCCGACTTATTTATAATTTTGTATTTCTTGAAAACGACTTGTCCTAATGGTGAATTGCGCTGGTTATAGCCCCAGATAGTGGTTTGAATTTCCAGGCCAAGGGGCAGTGAACCATATAAGTTAAGCGTAGCAGCTTCATCAAAATCGTTTACAACAAACCACAGCACCTGGTCGGCATTGGCCAAGCCTGGATAATCACCCACATCCGGGATTGGCGCACCATCAGAATCAAGAATGGGATTATATTCGCCGTCCTCATCAACATCAACATAAGGTGCCCCCAAATCTACCGGCCAGTTAATCCAGTCATGCTCATATTGCTCATACACAGCCTGCACTTCTTGATCTGTCGGATCGTAAGTTACATATACCTCAGCTGCATCCTGCCGTATACTCCAATTCCACCAATCATTTTCAAAATCCCTGTAATCTTTTCGTATGCGGTACATGGCAATACGTTCATCTTCATCGGCAGTGACAGGTACGCTGCCAGCAATGTACCCGGGTAAGGTTCCAATGGAATAGGTGCTGCCGCCAATCCGCGGATTGGGATCATCTTCACGAAATCCGCCCCAAACCAGCCCATCCTTGTAAATACAGGCCGCAGTACCGCGCGGGTAAAAGCCTCCCGAAGAGCCATTGGGATCATGAGCGGACTGCCCGTCATAACGCACCCAATAACCCCAGTTACCTATATTTAACAATGATTGGGTTACCCTGTCCGCAGCATGATGCTGCACCTTAAATAAATCATTGCTGGAGTTTTTATCGCCTTCACCCTCTTTGGCAACAGCCAAAATGGTCGTCACGATGAGCAATATGGCAATTATTTTGAAAACATTCATGCTAACCTCTTTGCAGAGAGCCGATTATTTAAAAACAGTCTCGTCTTTCCCCCATACTTCAGGCGCCTTTCCCCGCTCTTTTTAATACGTCAGTTTAAAGCCAAACATGATTTGGCGCGGATGCCCGTAAAGTTCCTTGCCTAATTTATCCAGGTAAGCCTGGCCATTATTGATATTGATAGCCTTGTACATTTCCACATAGCCCGCTCCCAGCCAGTTAATAAAATTTTGCGAGCGCTGCGGATCTGATAAAAAACCATCATCGTTAGCACTGCCTGTTACTTCGTATACGTTGATTACATTTTTCCTGTTGAACAGATTTGTTACGCGCATATAGACAGTAGCATTTATTTCCTCAGTTATATTAAACCCTTTGTCCAGCCGCAAATCCGTATAATAGACCCAGGGTGTGGAGGATGAATTTATTGGCTGCAGCGGCTCCCTGGAGCGTGTATCCAGCATATAATCGACCCCCACATCATAGGCAGAAACAGAGCCTCCCGGCGGACTGTAAGCTAGTGTAAAGGGATGGCCGCTGTTAAAACGAAACAGCAGGTTTGCTCCAAACTGCTCAAACAGGTAGCCGCCTTCATCTTTGCCAAAGCGGTAATCAAGGATTACACTGCCGCGGTGTTTCTGCACAAAATCGAGGGGTCTGAGCAGGGAAAGGAAGGGACCGTTCCTGTCAATGGTGCTAAGATAAGAAACCTTATCCGATCCTGTGCCCCTGGCAGAAGTAAAGGTATAATTAGAGAGAAGATTTAGATTACGTGATCCTTTAAACTGCAGTTGGATATGCATACCTTTTGAATTTGAGAAAGCGCCGTTCCTGATATAACTGAAGTTAGTAATTTCAGACAATGGATCTGCAATTATCCTGGCTACTTCGGGTTGTCCTTTAATATCTTTGTAAAAAACAGACATATTAAAAATTAATTTCTCACCCAGTTGTTTATTTAAGCCCAACTTATATAAGGTACTATATATTGGCTTCAACCCATATCCTATGGGGTTTGTATAAAAATGCCAACCCCAGACTATCTGCCTGTAGTACTGGTAATCAGCAAAATATGTATCATCCAACTCGGGCATCTGCAGATACTTTCCATAAGTGACATAAAATACGGTGTTCGCATTCGCTGCAAAGGAAGCTCCCATACGCGGACTTACTTTTTTAACAACTTTAAGATCTTGCCAGGCCTTTTTATCAAGGTTGTAGTATGTATTGTGATCTACTAATGGATTAGTAGGATTTTTTAAGGTCCTGTCTTTGGTATCAAAGTAATCAAACCTTAGTCCGGCATTAAAAATGATATCCGAAAAGGTTATCTTATCCTGTATATACACCGCTCCAAACACAGGGCGTTTTGCCTTGTTAAAACCGGTATTAAGTTTATACCCATAATAATCGTAGCCATAAGTATTACCCAAAAATTCCTGCCATCTCACGGAATTAACATCTCTCTCTCTTTCTCCCGCTGCAAAATTAATTGTAGACATAACTTCCGGGTTGATTTTAAATCTTCTTAAGGTATGCTTTCTGTAGTCAAAGCCGGCTTTTAACTGATGTCCATTAAATTGGCTGACGTATGCACCTGAAAAAGAATAATATTGATTATCGACTTTATAATAATCCGATTCTAAAGTTCCATTACGCGAAAAGAGAAAACCATTTAATTCATATCCGTACCAGCCACTCCAATCTCTAAATGCAGAACGGTATGTAACTTCACCATCGGTATAGTCCGACACTTTAGCACTATCAGCCCAGGAACGCCAGTTATTGCCAAACCAGTCATCCATAAGCTCTGTCTTCGCATTAAAATAAGTGAATTTTAAATCGTAATAGTTATGCGGATTAATCGTGTGACTAAATGCTGTGCTAATTAACGATGTGTTTGCTTTTTCATACTGGTCCCGCGTATTGAAGATTTCCAGCATGGGCTGATTTGTTGAATATTCTTTTTTGCTGTCATACAGAGCACTAACCTTGACCTGGAAAGGATTGAAATTATATATAAGTGTAGCATTAAAAGCATTTCTCTGCAACTCATTGCCAGGTGTAAAACCGTCCGGGTATGAAACAGAAAATGTGTCAGTACTATAAAAACCGGCATCAATTATATTATTGAATTGATAGCCTGTGCTAAAACGTTTTTTTGTATCGCCTATAGAAGTGTATTCATATGCGGCAAAGAAGCGCAGATTATCCGTGACAACAGGACCTGAGGCCGTTAGCGTGAAAAAGTTGTCATTATAGGAATAGGTATTTAAGAATTTTTTCCCTTTATCTGCAAAATTATCCGTTTGGAAATCCAGCGAGAAAGCATAATCACTTCCCCCTGTTTTAAGTTCTCTTGTTATGATGGCGCTTGTTGCGCCGCCAAATTCTGCGGAAAAACCTGCGGAAAGTACTTGAATTTCTTCTGTGGCATCCTGGATAACATACAGGGCGTTTGTATTATCAATAGGATTTGCTGCGTAAGAACCATCCACAAAATAGGCTGTTTCTTCGTTCCTGCCGCCGCGGATATGCACATTGGCATCCTGGATAACCACAGCGGGAAAAATATCAAGTATATTTTCAAATCCTTTAATGGGGGTTGTTGAAAGAAATTCTGCGGAGCCTATGCTGTAAAATCCTTGGTCTGTTTTAGCAAATAACGAGCTATCCCTGGCTGCTATCGCCACTGCTTCAATCTTTACTTCACCTTCAACTAATTTGATATCCCAGCGTGTATTGGTATTATCATATACTTTGACACCTTCAATCCTGATGGTTTTATATCCGTAGTATTCAATTTGAAGAGTATATTGGCCGGCAGGCAGATCTAAAATTTTATAAAATCCGCTGTCATCTGTCTGCACTTCATTGGACTGACCCTGCACTTTTAGCGTTACCCCGGGCAACACTTCAGCAGTTATGGAATCTTTGACAACACCACTTATATAGCCCGCAGATTGGGCACTACTCATTATAGGCAATATCAGTATTAACAGGAGGAAATACTTGCGCATTTAGACTCCTTATGCTTTAAAAAGCTGTCTTGGCTGCTATTTTAAAAATGGTAGTGTGACAGAAAGACTTTATCGTTCTATAATATAAGTAATAGCATATGGTTAGCAATTAATTTTACTAAAAATTAAGCTGGAAAAAGGATAATGAACTTTTTTAAAGGTTTAAGAAATATCTTACACGATTATGACATGGGGATAAAAAAAAAGCCCCGGCCAATTAGCCGGGGCTTTATGAAGATTTGGTTTATTTAGAAACCAATGGTAAATGAAAAGATATTGTTAGAATCAAAATACTGAGAATCTCTATAAGCATAATCTATGGATAGTGGGGTTCCACCAAGTTCATAATTTATACCAGCACCCATAGTAAACCTGTAAAGACTTTCATCAGATTCCAAACCAGTTTCTAAATTGTATCCAGCCCGAACCATAACAAAATTCTGGAAGGCATATTCAACACCTAACTTAAAAGCATCACTTGAAAAGTTATTGCTTGTAAAGTTAGTTGAAGTTGTCAATGCATTATCGGAATCAAGATCATACGTGTAGCCAAGACCTATTTCGATAGAACTAGGAAGGTCGTTGGAAGAGGCGTCTCTTGTTAAATAATCCTGTCTTCCACCAATTGTATATGCGTCGGTTAAGCCAGCACCGGAATAGGTCATGTCGGTTCCGATATTTTTAACAACAATACCGAAAGCTAAACCGTCATATCCGGCGAAAGCCCTATACTGCAAACCAATATCAAAAGCAATGGCAGTGGCCGATGCTCTTGGAATACTCTCATGAACAATCTTTGTATTCAGACCAACGCTTACCCTGTCAGTTAAACCAATAGCGTAAGATATGCCGATGGTTGCAAAAGTAGGTGAAAAAACCTGACCTGATTCGCCATCCATATCAGCGTTGGTTGTGATAGGAATGTTACCAAAGTCAAATGTTTTAAGTGTAATACCAAATGCACCTAAATCACCTGTATTATATGCAACAGCTGCATAATTAATTCTGATATCGTTAAAGATATTCATTGTTGAGAACGTACCTTCTGCGGAACTTGTCATTCTGGACAATCCAGCAGGATTCCAATACAGAGCATCAATGCTGTTGGTAGTTGCTATATTGGCACCGAATGTTGCTATGCCTTTAGCGCCTACCGGCTGCAGCAATTGAGATGCTCCATCTGTTCCGGTTCTATCTTCATCCCCAGCAAAAAGGCTGGAGGATAGGACAAAAGCGAACAGGAACAACAATTTTGCTAATTTTTTACTTTTCAAAACTAACATAAATTTCCTCCTTATATGCTATCGTTTTTATTAATAGAACCTTAGTACTTCTTTACCAAGAATAACCATTACTTTAAGTACTTTTTCTTTTTTCAAATCCGGCAAGTCAATATGAGCGATATACATCCCATTTCCAACCGGAAGATCAGATTCGTTTCTTAAATTCCATTCCTGGAATTGAGAAGGACCATCTTTCTCAATCGTTCTCACCAATGTACCGGCTAAGTTAAAAATACGGATCTTAGCTTTTTGTGGTAAGTGGTTGAAGGTAACAAAATTATCAAATCTGTTCTGTTCCTGACTATGATAAGCATAATAAGGATTCGGGAATACATTAATCTTCTTGATTTCGGCTAATTCTGATGAATCATTATTTGCTTCGAAACCTTCAGTAGAAAACGTGTATGTATCACCAGGAGCCGATGGAACATTAGCAATTATGTCCAGAGTAAAAGGAGCAAGTAAATAATCGCGGGAGCGTGAAGCTGGCCAGATAGCAAACACACAATCAGTGGAAAAATCATTGCTGTCATTGTAGTCAGCTCCGCCATTATAATCACTATCCATCATGAATATATATTCGCGTGCACCTGTAGCTTGAAAAGCTGTGCCATCCCAACCCATGTCCCAAATAAGATTAGGAGCTGCTGTATATGTAGCATCATCCATTTCAACAAAGCAAACATTTACTTGTCTTGGATTAGCAGCATCGCGCATATCATAAACAGCAAAAGGCATATCACCTATTCCATTAAAGGCATAACCCAGATCTCGTCTAAAAACGGCTCCCTGGGCAACAAAACCATTCGCATCTACATCAGCCTGGTCCTGAAATACCATCTGCATTGGATATAATCCGGTTTCACCAATATTAGAGCCAAAGAAATTATAACCGGCATCCAAACCACCAAATAGTCCGCGGCCACCCCAGTTAGTTCCGGAAATCCAGCGGTTACCGGAGAAACCCCAATCGGCATAGCCGTTTGTTTTAGGACCTTCAACCCTAACCTGCAGACCATCAACTATAGGATAAGAACCGTCACCACTGAGGTTATCCTGGCCGGTTAACAAGGTAGTTGATCCATCGCCTAAGCTCCAGGTGTACCAGATACCTAATGTATCATAACCCACAATGGCGCCATTTGAATCAAGTACTGCTTCTAAAGTATACTGTTCAGTCGGATCAAAAGAAACCGTATAGTTTTTATCCATTACCCCTTTGGGATCAATAACAAATACACTGGTTGAACCAGTTCCGGCTGAACCGCTTACCGCTATAGCATCACCAGGAGCGTTGTTAAATTTCTCACCCGGCTTTTCTGGCTGCGGTACAATCGTGATCAGTTGATATCCGGATTCCAATGAAGGTTCTGGTACCGAAGGATCAGAATTATAATTATACGCTGTTACTGCAAAATAATATGTATTTCCATCGTATAGAGGAAGATCATTAACATAATCTCTGTCAATAAGGATACTTCTGCTGATTCCTGAATCCGTACCCTTTTGGATGGGCACAGTAACAACATCACCAAAACTTGGCAAAAATTTCTGTCCCCTGATGATCTGTACAAGATTATCAAGATCATAGGTGGCAATTTTTGTAGCCTGGGTCAAACTTGAAGTTGCCGTTGGCAATTGATACACGTTGTATCCTTCAAAATTAAATCCCAAAACGCCGGGACCTTCAGTAGCCTGATAACTGGTTAAATTTGAACCCCAATTAAGAACAACTTGCTGCTCCAATGCTATACTATTAACTGCAGGCTGACTTGGTGGTGAAGGAACGGCTTCAAAAAGATTGTCGTACAGGAACTGCGCAAATTGGTCATTCAGTTTCATTTGCGCTACTGCATTACGGTTATCTCCGCCTTCCTGGTCGATTATACCACCAACAATGGCCACAACCACTTCCTGCGTATCGCCAGGAGCCATTGTAAATGGACCGGAGTTCATGGCTATACGCCTGTCACCGGGACCAAAGTTATCACCAACAGCGTCAAGATCGCCGGTTCCAAGAAATGGATCGCCACTCAATGGGAACAGGGTAGCTTCTCCGCGACCAACTCCTGAACCTATTCTATATGGCGTCGGATCGTCTAAATCTGCTGTAGGTGTATTACCGTTTAACATGTTATACCATTGCAAACTTCCCTCATAATCACCTAATGGCGGATCACTTATCGGGCTGCCCGCTGCAAAGAAAATAAATGATGTCATAGGCAGATTTATTTTACCCGGGCCTACTCTTTTTAAATCAAAAACACCAAAATCTTCATCATCATCTACACCGTTGGCGTTTAAATCCTGTCCGTCAACTCCATCTACCAGTGGGCCCTGGAAAAAGTCATAACCCACGGCCGCCGGAGGCAGATCAAATGATTCATAATCGCCATCTGTTCTGAAACCGGAATAGGCAAATCCAATGCTTTCTGCAATATCACAGCCAGCCAAATCATCTGTGTATGTTCCAACATCAGGATCTGACCATTGTGATACAAACATGGAATCAATCGTGTTGGCAGATTTATTTATAAACCTGTATTTTTTAAAAACAATCTGACCTAAGGTAGAATTAGGCTGGTTATAACCCCAGATGGTACACTGGATTTCAACACCAAGCGGATCAGCACCATAGAGGTTAGCTGCGCTTGCTGTATCAAAATCATTATAGGCAAACCATATAACCTGGTCAGCATTGGCCAGACCGGGTGTGTCAATGGCGGCATCATATAATCCATTGCCGTCAGAATCGACAAATGGCGCACCTTTATCGGCAGGCCAGGCTTCCCAATCGTGCTCATATTGCTCATATACTGCTAATAATTGATCAGCTGTAACGTCCTCAGGATCGCTAACCACAAATATCTCAGCTGCATCTGACCGCAGACCTTCAAGCTCTTCACCTTCTTTCGAAGGATCATCTTCAAAAGTTTTATAGTCTAACCTGATACGGTACATAGCCACTCTTTCATCATCATCCGGACTAATGGCTGTGCTTCCATCAACCCAACCAGGTAAAGTACCAATGGTATAGGTAGATCCTCCAACTCTGGGACCACTATTATCTCCTACAACATAGCCGCCAAAGATTAATCCGTCCTGGTAAATTGAAGCCGCTGTGCCACGCGGATAAAAACCGCCGGAAGACCCGTTGGGGTCATGAGCGGACTGTCCATCGTAACGCACCCAGTATCCCCAGTTACCAATATTTGCTATGGTACGGGTTATCCTGGGTCCATCGTGGATGGATGTTTTTAAAACAAAATTTCCTGATTTTTGCTCATTTGGATTCTCCTTTGCGGTTACAAAAGAAAGCCCTAAAATGACAAAAAATAAAAGAATTTTTCTTAAAGTCATTTTTACTCCTTACTTAATTAATAGAAACGTAAAACATTCTTAATAAACCACTTTAATACCAAATAAAATCTGGCGTGGGTTATCATAAAGTTCCTCACCCACAAAGTCTAAATAAGACTGGCCATTTTTTCCGTTAATGGCTTTATACATTTCAATGTATTGTTCGCCATAGACATTGACAAAATCACCGGAATAATTAGGATCTGCCAGATGACCATCATCAGAGGAACTACCCGTTGCTTCATACACATTAACAGGATTTTTTGAATTAAACAGATTAGTAACGCGCATATAGATTGTCGCGGTTAAATCATCGGTAACCGTGAATGATTTATCAAGGCGCAAGTCTGTATTAAAAACCCATGGTGTTTCAGAAGCATTAATAGGTTCACGCGCTTCCCTGGAACGTGTATCCAGCATATAATCAACACCTGCATCGTAGGCATTTACCTGGCCGCCCGGAGGATAGTAAACCGAAGTATATGGATGGCCGCTGTTAAAACTAAACAGTACATTCGCACCAAGCTGATTCAATACCGGTCCACCTTCGTCGCGTCCAAACCTGTAATCCAGATTTATGCTACCTCTGTGGGTTTGTGAATAATCCAATGGAGATACTATTGTTGGTGTTTCAGCATTTCTATCAACAGCGCTTAAATAAGCTGTTTCACCGGAACCCGTGCCCTCTGCTGAAGTAAGGGTATAGTTTAACTGGGCACTCAGGTTCTTTGTTCTTCTTACCTGCAGTTTGAATTCCAGACCTTTTGTAGTTGCAAAATCACCATTAGTGATATAGTTAAAAGTAGTTATTTCAGATAATGGATTTGCAATTATCCTGGATGCACCCGGCTGTCCTTTTATGTTTTTATAAAAACCCGTTAGATCAAAAGCAACGTTCTCACCAACCTGCTGACGAAAACCCACTTCATAGGCTGTTGTATGCATCGGCTTTAAGCCAAAGCCAACAGGAGCGGTATAAAAGTTACCGCCGCTGACGATCTGCGTGCCGTATTGTGAAGAGTTATAGTACACATCATTTAACTCAGGCATTTGAGAGAATTTACCATATTGGGCATAGAATACAGTTCTTTCGCTTGCCGGAAAGGAGAAACCTAATCTGGGGCTGACCTTCATAACAGGATCAAGGTCTTTCCAGGCACTTTCTGCTATGGTTGATGTAGTGACATTTACATCCGGATTATCCGGAGATATTAAGGTTCTGTCTTTTGTGTCAAAATAATCCAACCTGATACCAGCATTGATGATCAAATCGGAATATTCAATTTTATCATGAAGATAGGCAGACGCAAAAACCGGTTCTCTTGCTCCGTCTTCGCCACTGTCTAATTCATTACCATAAAAATCATAGCCATAGGTGTTGCCTAAGAACTCTTTCCATACTACAGGATTAACTTGGTCTTCCGTCTGTCCGGGATCTATGGTAGACATAACTTCGGGGTTTATCAAGAATCTTCTCAAAGTATGCTGCCTGTACTCGAAACCAGCTTTGAGTTCATGTACATTCATCTGGTTTGTAATTGTACCATTAACAGAAAAATACTGGTTATCTGATTTAAAGTAGCTGGATTCAACATCTCCATTACGTGAGAATGGAAAACCAGATAAATCATATCTGTAGGCACTTGTATTAAAATCGCGGAAAGCACTGCGCATAGTAACACCATAATCATCAGCTATTCTGGCACTGTCATTCCAAGCTCTCCAGTTTGTGCCGTACCAGTCATCTTCGGTTTCGGTGCCTGCATCAAAATAACTCACTTTAAGATCATAGAAAGTGGTAGGGCTAACAACGTGCGTAAATTTTCCACTTAATAACAATGTGTTAGCAACAGTCATTTGATCACGGGAATTTAATACTTCCAGCATGGGCTGGTTGGTAAAATATTCTTCCCGGTAATTATATAATGCGCTTACCCTGAACTGAAAAGGATTGCTATCAAATAACAAGGTACTGTTTATGCTATGACGAGTTCTTTCATTTCCTGGAGTAAAACCATCGGGATACGAAATATTATATGTTGTATCCTGATTATTACTGGTATTAAAATCCATTAAATCGTTGAATTCATAGCCTTTGCTGAATCTTTTCTTTGTATCGCCGACAAAATAATTTTCGTAGGCTACAAAGAATCTGATGTTTTCACTTACAATCGGACCTGCTGCTGTCGCGGTTAGAAAGTGATCCTGAGAAGAATAAGTTCCTAAGAATTTTTCTCCTTTGGCGACAAAATTATCTGTCTGGAAATCAAGAGATAAGTTATAATCACGACCACCAGTTTTTAGTTCACTTTGAATGATACCGGAGTTTGCTCCGCCAAATTCAGCTGTATATCCGCCTGTTAAAACCTGAATTTCTTCAACAGCGTCCTGAATAATATAAACGGCATTGGTATTACTAAGCGGGCTTGTAACATTTGCACCATCCAGATAATACCCGGTTTCTTCGGTTCTACCACCGCGGATGTGCACATTTCCATCCTGAACAACAACACTAGCTTGCAATGCTATTAAGCTGTTGAAACCTCTGACAGGAATGGTTTCAATATTTTCGGATGTAACCAGAGAGTAACTCTGGGTTACGTTTTTCTCAACTAAAGGTCTTTCTGCAGTAACAATAACAGCATCAACTTCAATTGCGCTTTCCTGCATAGAGAAGTCCTGGTTTGTTGTTGTGTTTGCAGATACCCTGGCTTGCTGGACAAGTACATCACCATATCCAACATATACCGCGCGCACATCGTGTGTACCGACTGGTACGTTTAAAATAAAATATAATCCATCGGCATCTGATTGCGCACCCATTAATGTACCTTCAATAACAATGTTGGCTCCAGCAAGTCCTTCGCCAGTGCTGGCATCAGTAACATAACCAGCAATCTTACCGGTTGACTGAGCCCAACTGAAAAGTGGTATCAAAAGTACGATTATTAACAAACGTTTTAACATATATCCTCCTTAGTGAATAAAATATTAATTAATGTATAATATATAGTAGTTAGTCAGATCATGCATCCTCCCCCGTTGAGGTAATGAAATACTTTAATTTATTTAAAAAATTTGGCAGTAATTGTTTGGTCGTTGAGAGCAATAAGCTTGCCCTCATTGGTTTTATAAAATTTCCCGGTGAGTAAAGGTACGACACTATATTTGTGATATCAAGACTTTTTATTAAAAATCAACTTTCTGATAATCAATTATATTATTTAGCTTCCCGGGCCTTTTAAATTAATAGTTTACAGAACTTCTTGTAAAAAACTTAAAATATTAAAGATAATGTATTAAATCATCTTATTTGTATTATTTATATACATATTATCTTAAAAGTATCATCTTTTTTGTTGAAACAAAATTTCCGCTTTGTAACCTGTAATAATAAACACCGGAAGCGACCTGTGTGCCCCGGGAGTTAGTCCCGTCCCATGATATCCTGTGCCTTCCTGTGTTGGCCTGGCCTGAATATAATGTCTTAATTTTTTGTCCAAGCGCATTATATATCAAAAGATTAACTGTTGCCGGCTGTTCTATATCAAAAAGGATTTGAGTTGTCGGGTTGAAAGGATTTGGAAAATTATTATAGAGTTTAAATTTAGTTACAAGCTTTGCTTGTTTTTCTTTTAATGAAGTCGCAATATCAAACCACTGCAGCGCGCGATTCAAATATTGTGAGGTACTAAAATTTTCCAGGCTGTCTTCCAGCGCAAAACTGAACAGTACATATTGATAAGCGCCTCTGTATTTAACAGCTCCCAAAGAATCTGAATTTATATATTCAAACACGGGTGATATACCCGGAACGTCCAGTGCTACCATCTTTTGCGGAGAGGCGACAGATATGGGCAGAATTTGCCCTTCACTGATAAACTCATTCTCAATGCCCCTTAAAATCTGAACCTGCGACAGGCCACCAAATTCCAAAAACAGTTTTTCAGCCAGGAAATCCTCTGCCGCTAATGCCGATAGTAAAAAATTACCGGAAAAAACGATATTGTGATTATTTGCGAATAGAGAATCAACTGCCGGCAGCTGGTCCAAAAGATATGGATCGGGATTATCCCCTGTAAACCAGATAATATCCCTGATCTGCGAAATCTGTCCATTTTGCAGTGCACTCACACCCTGTTTTAAATCCAGATAAGCGATATTTTTAGCAAGGTTCCTGTACACGTTTCTAATGTAATATTCTTCCCTGTTTGAATAATTTGTTGTATCACTATTATCATCATCAACTAAAAGCACTTCGGCAATATCAAGAATAAATACCAAATTTGTGTCTCTATCAATTGTTACTCCTTCAATTTTACCGTAGGCATAAGGAAAGTCCGGTTCAAATTCAATATCATACATATCCGCCGGCAGATTTAAAGAAAAGGAAGAAGAATTAGAAATGGTATCCTGCAGGAACGCTTCCTGCGTTATATCGGAATAGGAAAAAAACCTGAAAACGGAGTTAATGGTATCGCCGTTTTGGTTGACAAACAGCAGCGTAACATCATTGCGGGCAGCTTCTTTTAACACAACGTCAATCTGCTGCAGCTGCGGTGTTTCAATAACCTCTGAAAAAACAATTGTTGTATCAAAACTTAAAAACCCAAATTTATCTATGGCCAGGTTAAATGAACTGGAGAAGCTGATCATTTCAAAATTTTCCTGTGCATCCTGCACTAATAAAGAATCATAGCGCACATAGCCTGCTTTTTGAAATACATCTCCAAAAATGATGGGTTGATCATGCTTTGCCGAAATGGTATTTTGAAAAGAGAGATGATAATCATCGAAAAACTGTCCGTTGCTATCAGAAACAGCAAGCAATAGTTTCCACCTGGGGTAAATAGATATTGCGCCCATAATATCATCTATATGCAAACTGCGGGCGGTTGTGTCACCCGCTGCGCCAAATCCATACATGGTGGCAGAGGGAATCAGTTCCCCAACTCCCGGAGGCGACCCGGCATCGCCTGTATGGCCAAGCCCCATATGATGCCCAAACTCGTGTGCTATTACACCCTGCAAATCCTGGGCAGCGGGATCCACTCCACTCGCATTTAAAGCGGGCGGAAAATCGCGCGCATTCCAAATCAGGTCCGACTCCACAGAACGATAATTTTCTGTACCATAGCCTTCCGTAAACGTGCCGGAAAAGGCAATAACGTTTGTTCCCTCATCAAAGTTTTCACCATCAAAATCAAAATAGACTAAATTAATGCCATCCCGGTTATAGGAACTGGCATTGTATAAACCCGCAAAATTAAATTCAAAATAACAGCCCTCAATAGCGTTCCAGGCATAAGCACCATCCTGTATGGGTGTCCAAAAACTATCCGGGGTAGATATATTCAGCCGGTAATTAAAGGGTATATCCTCTATCATATATTTGCGGTAATTATTGCTGCCATCCGTATATATGCTGAAACTGCATACTATTAATAATAGAAATATTAAATAACTTTTATTCATTGCTTTTTCAGCACTTTCTGAAATTCTTTTAAGGTAAATGAGGGTTTTCCAGAAAACTTCGTGTTGGCAGAGTTTGTGACCAGTAATTCTTTGGGGATATATTTGTTGAAATAGATTTTTTCAGGATCAGAACTATGCACATTAAAATAGCCCATAGCCAGGGAGTGCAATGCATACCTGTTTTTATGATATACCAGGAACAAAAGCACTGTCTCGCCTGCTTCAACTGTTGGACTGCCATGAATAATAAGTTCCTGGCTGCCTACCCTGCCGCCGGCCATTTGAAACTGAAGATCGGCGGGAGCACTGCCTTTGTAAGTATGCAAAACGGTCGCATTAACTTTTGTATAAATTTTCTTTCCAAGCCATTCACTCTGTTTGGATTCAATTTTAACTTCTACTACCAGTGTCGAAGTTTTAAAAAGTTTGTTAATGTCCGTTTTATTAAAAGTAGTTGGAAAAGCCAAAACAGGCACGATTAACAGAAATAGAAATTTTTTCATTTACTAAATGGGAAGTCTAGTAGACTTCCCATTCCTTTTATTATTTATAGTTAAAATCAAATGATATCAAAACAATCTTTGTGGACAGGATAACTGGATTTACTGAATTTAATTTTAGCAATAGTATTCATTTTCAGTCTTTCAGAATAAATCATAGAGCAATTATATTCTCTATAAATTCGATTTTTTATCATGTTATCCTGTCTATTTCTTACACTCCAGGTATCAATAGTTAGAATCATATATTATCATAAACAATCTTTTGGACAGGTTAACTGGATTAACACGATTTCATTTGGCAATAGGGCATTCATTTTCAGTCTTCCAAAATAAATCATTAAAGCAATCATATTCTCTATAAATTCGAGTTTTTATCATGTTATCCTGTTTATTTCTCGTACTCGATTATGAAACTATTTTATCAGCAGCATCTTTTTAAAAGCAAAATGATCTCCCGCGCTCATTTTATAATAGTAAACGCCGGAAGAAAGCGCCTTATTGTTATAATCCAGGCCGTTCCAGGAAGTACTGTACGAACCGCCGCTTAATGTTTCGTTCAGTAATGTGTTTACACTTTGACCCAGGTTGTTAAAAATTTCAATTTTAACAGTGACTGCATTGGGAATACTGAAATTTATCGTTGTAGAGGGATTGAAAGGATTTGGATAATTTTGCTGTAAAGCGAATGATTGCGGCAGGCTGTTATCCAGTTTTTTTAAAGATGTCGGATTTACGGACTGCATCCAGCCTAATGTATTTGCCAAAATATTTTGAAAATCTTCATTGCCCGCCGTCTCAACGCTAAAAGCAAAAAAGGCCGTAGCAAAATTACCGTCGGTTATGCGAATCGCAGAATTCAGGTTGCCAACAGGATCATAAAAATCATTGTAGAAAACCGGGTTGGCCGAAGCGCTT
Source organism: Calditrichota bacterium (assembly GCA_963723365.1). Classification (GTDB taxonomy): domain Bacteria; phylum Calditrichota; class Calditrichia; order Calditrichales; family J004; genus CAVRRG01. The sequence continues at coordinate 21,763 of CAVRRG010000011.1, forward strand.
GGAATTAGCAGATCCTGCCAGTCTGTTTGCCACTCAGGTGTATTATCGGACCACACTCCCCAAAAATCAGGAAAGATGTTCAGTCCGCCAGTGTAAGCTCCGCCAATAGGGTCCTCGGCGTGGCCAAAAAATTGCGTTTCGCCAAACGGCGGATCACTGGCACCCGCGCTCAAGCCCAAATAATCATATGCAAAATCTCCGGCATTTAACGGTGTAACCACATTAGACTCGAAACCATAGATAAAAAGATAATCGTTATCGACGATGAGCAAATTACCTCCGTTATCAAGTAAATCACGGATAGGATGCGGATCATCACCAAAGGGGTCGGGCAGATTGCTGGAGCCGAATCCGGTCCAGATTACTGTCCATTGCAGAAAGTTAATTTCATGACCGGAGATACCGCCATGCTCCTGCACATCCCAGGTAAAATATTGGGCGCCTATAGCATTTAAATTAGCCTCAAATCTCTCTGCGCCCAGGTTACTTTCATCACTTACCAGCAAATAGTCCATGCCCTGTACAGGAGGTGGAACAATATAGAAATTACGTGATCCTGATACTCTTTCATTGCCTTCATTATCCGTTGCTTCAACCCAATAGTAAACTGTATCAGCTGCGTTAAAGGTACCCGGGAAGTCAGCACTGAATGTATCGCCGCCGCTTGATGACATATTTGCAAAGAATACCAGGCCATTTAATCCAACAGACCATTTTAATTGTGCCGCGTTAACTGTGCCGTCCAGATCGATTATATCTGCAGAGACTGTGTTGTTTGTAGTATTGCCGGGGAAAGTGTTGTTAAACTCACTGATATTGCTTATTATCGGAGCCACATTTTCATAACAGACAACAATTCTCTGTACAAATTCTGTATATTCGCGCCGCGCTTCCACCCACCAAAAATACCATCCTGCAGCTGGAACTTGTGTCAAATCACTCAAATATGCTAATGCGGGCCGCCAGCTGAGATCATCCACATCATGCCCGCCGTTATCCATATACATAAATGGTCCGTTACTGCCGTCTGTAAAATAACCCACATAAACACCCGGTCCTGTTAAATCTGCAGCAAGACCGCTTTCTTCAAGATCGTATACCTGCCAGTCACCTGTTGGAACTCCTTCGATGGCATTAACTGTAGTAATGGTCCAGGGTACATTAAGTAAAAGAAAACCTTCAGCCGTATTGGGCCCTCTCTCACCCCTGGGCCAGACGTTCCAGCTGCCTGTTCCTGTTGTGGCAAAAGAGGCATGTATTTCCAAAATTTGCGCCTCATCCGAGGCCAATGTATACCAGTTAGCAACAGTGTCACCGGCTGAAAGAAAATCCTGGATGCCCGTATCCCAGGGTTCGGCAGGATCACTTACATTGGCATGTTGAATGGTATCTATAACCGTTGCTGTGACTTTGCCAAATTTATCCACTGTTTTATTCATTACCAGGTGATGACGCATACCGTCTTCTATATAAACATACTCCTGTATCTTATTAATATGTTTTTTATTATTCTTTGTAGCAGAATATAAAGATGCTGTTATAAACAACATAAATGTTAACGCAATAAACCATGATTTAAACATATTTCCTCCTAGTGTATCGTTTCTAAATATATGAGATTGCCAGGCTCTGTTTCACCGCGCTCGCAATGACTTCATCCTTGTTTTTTGTTTTCTATTTTTTATTTTCTTCCTATTAAAATGCAAGGTCTGCCCCAACTCTATGCAGCTCGCCCAGATAATCATGTAATTCAAAGCCATAGTTAATTATAATATCCGTGTTAAGTAACTCTTTAAAGCCGGCGCCTATTCCTGCGGAGAGACCTTTTTCATATAAACTGCTGTAACCGGCCCGCAAATAATAGTTGTTTTCAAAGACATATTCTAATCCAAAGGCAAAAGTTTCAGGATAGTCTGCCGGATTAATGCCGTCAATGGTAGCAACCATTTTTTGGCCCTCTTCATTGAAGACGTCGAAGGCGATACCTACCTGCAGCTTTAAAGGAAGCTGATACAGCTGCGTAAGCAATTCAGCGCGGGCATCTTCTTCCTGGGCAGGCTGATCGCTATTTACACGTGTCTGAAAAATCAGATCATCGCCATTATACCGCATATCAGGACCAAAATTTGTTACAGCAAAACCAAACCTCAGATTGTTCAACAAACCTGTATTATATGTAGCACCAACATCCATGGCCCAGCCGCGGGCACTCAATTCTGCGAGTTCCTGGTATATTACTTTAAATGAAATACCCATAGAAAATTTATCTGTAAAACTTCTGCTGTAGGTAGCTGAAAACGCAAACTCATTAGCCGTATATGTTTCACCGGTTCCCGTGGGCTGATCTAATGTTGTTCTTTCAATATCCCCGCTTAACAGGCTGATTAAAGAAAAGCCCATAAAACCATCCATAAAGGGTGTGGCATAGGCAATGTTTTCAAAATTCATTGCAGCAAAATAACTTAAATGTGTAACAGAGAGATAACTTTTATCTGATAATTCCGCTAAGCCGGCCGGGTTCCAGTAGATAGCATCTAATCCCCTGGCATAAGCCGTATAGGCCGAACCCATAGCCGAAGCCCTGGAACCGGAAGCTATCTGCAGAAATTGCGCTCCCGAAGAGCCGATACCGGCGTATACATTTAGCGCAGTAAATAAAAAAATAGTAATAACCGCATTTTTATTCTTAAGCATTTTTTTTAATTAGAAAATTGTGCATTGATTTTTGTTCATTGTTCACTGTTCATTGTTCACTGTTCATTGATCATTGTTAATTGCTTATTGTTCATTGTTCATTGTCTAAAGTACAACCGCAAACTTACCTGTTTTAGATTTACCTGAATTTGCGTCCTCTACATGATAAATATACAAACCGCTGGCAATATCGATATTTTCCTTATTGCGCAAAGTCCAGCTGTGATAGCCCTGCGGATCGCCCTGCGCTTCATCATGTTTGATGGTTTGAATCAGTATACCGGAGGTCGTAAAAATTCTTATTTTACACTTAGCCGGAAGTCCGTTAAAATTTATGTGCTTATTAAAGCGGTCTGTATCCCATGCTGCTCTTACATAATAGGGATTAGGAACTACTTTTACATCTTTAAGGGTATAATCCCCTTTTTCTTTCTGCTGATTAAGCGGGCGGGAGTTAAAAGAAAATTTATCTTCATTTAAAAAGGGTTTGCTGGTCTTTACTTCAAAAATATCCCCGGCCCGGATGGGATCAGTTTCATCTGAATTATCCAGCAATAATGAAAAGGCAACATCAGAAGTATTTCTATAATTATCATTGAGGACATAAAGATAATCATTGTTTTCAAATTTTCCCCCTGCTGTTAATGGTGGAAATGCATAAGAGCCGGGTTGGGTTGCAAAAGTCATATTTCTAATTGTCCAGGGCGCTGATACTCCCTCCGGGATTACCATCTCATCACCGCTGTACTGTTCATCTGTCAGGACATTTGTAAATTCTACCTCGTAATCATATGGATCGGGCGCACCCAGGATTTCATTTCTTAAATCGTAGCTCGATTCAAATCCGCTTTTCCAGCCGGACTGCGTAATATCCACTTCCGCTTTTGGCGGTCCGCTTGCTGCTAACAGCATTCCATAAAAATTGTAAAAGGCAGAACCGTTGCTTAAAAGCAGGCTGTCAACGATAAGGCTATCGGCTGAGATATTTGTAATTCTTACATATTGAGCCTGGGCTTTTGGTTCTGCGGAATTGGCGCTAAAAAAATCAATTTCAAACTCTGCTTGCACCATCTGCAGAGGATTTGCTTTATCGACCTGCACAACACCCTGGCTGCTTCCTGCAACCCGTTGCACATTGCTTATAAAATCAACAGTGCGATCCGAGGCAGGTGGCCTTGGCACTGCTTCCGTTACATTGGGAAACAAAGAACTTTCCAGGCTGGGCAGAGAAATCGCCGGGTTTCCTTCATCAAATGCGGTAACCGTATAATAATAACTAAAACCATTGGTTAACTTGCGGTCTTCAAAAAAATACTGCAATCCTAGTTGGTCAAATAAAAAACGGCTCTCAAAAGTTTCAACCTTAAAAACATCCCCCACATCCGGTGCGGAAATATTGCCCAAACTGTCAACGGAGTCTTTTATGGATACATATATCCCGTCAAAGGCTATAAGTGCCCCCGAGACATATGTGGCATCCGGATAAGGATTGCCGCTTGCGCTGTCAATAATGGCAAACGTATTGCCCCGGAATTCTGCATTTACAAAATAAGGATACGCTTTGAATTTGGATAAATTATAAACCAGCAGTTGATTACCCTCTAAAAATTCAATGCTATATACTGCTTCATTAAAAAGGGTATCCTGGTCTTCGATATAGTCTACAAATGAAATAGTAGCGCTTGATGTTCCTGAGCTATAGGATGTAAAAACATAACGCCCACTCTCATTTCCTGCTTTATCAAATTCGGCTAAAGGAACATAACCACTGGGATAACGATTTATGTCAGTGGTCTTTTCACCCCAGGTGATGCCCTGGTCTTCACTTCTGTAAACACGATATCCTTCAAAATCGAATTCTCCGGAAAAAGGATCGGCCACGGTCTCCGAAAAATTATCCCAGCCCATAATAAATCTTTTATCGCCTGCAATGGCAGTTGTGATATTCGGCGGAGGGGGAGGTTCAGGTCCAACATAACCCAGATCGTAACGTTCATAAGCGCGCTCGGTATTCTTACGAATTTCGGCAAGACTGCCCCCGGCAACAACAGCTATGGTTATTTCAACTGTTTCGCCTGCTTCCATATTCAAATAAGGTCCCGATGTGGTTAATTGACGCACATCCGTTGGAATAGAATAAATTTCAAAATCAGTTTTTTGCAGTTGGTCATATTTTAATCCATCGGTACCGGAACCATCAACTTCGCCCTCCGCTCCTTCGCGATCCCAGGTTTGAAAACCCGTTAAACCGATTTCATTGCCGGCGCTGTCTTTTGGTGTTTCCACAAAAACAGTACCCATATAACCGGCTAAGGTTTGCCAACCTGTTTCTTCCAGATCAGAATCATAGGAATATCCCAGGTTTAAATTGGCATCATAGCCAATTAAGTCGTCTTCATAATCACCTATATCATTATCCATAAAATAGCCAAAGTAGACATCTTTAAGCGCAAAATCATTCATATTGGTAATACGGTAATTAAGATAAATAAAAGCATCCGTGCTCCATGAATACGTTCTTTGCTCAACTCTGATCCCGACAGGATCGGTATCGTACTTATCTGAATTTAAGGTAATGGCATCCACTTCCGGCCAATAGTCGCCCCAAACGCAATAGGTATCTTCATCGGAAATGTAATCACCATTTTCCGAATCAAGCAATAGGTTATTAAAGCCAAGATCCCGGCGGCGCGAATTAATGGATGTATCAGCAAAACTCCATAGCCGTTGATAACTTTCAAGCACAGCTGACCCTTTTTGTTTAAACAGTGGCTGCCCTTCTCCATCCAAACCGTCGGGAATTGTTTGATTCGTTTGATAAAGATCGCTAAGCGTACCCAGGTCGGAATCATAGGCTGTAGCCGCTACTCGTTCTTCCCATGTTGTATCGCTGCCGGTTATTACCCGCACTTTGGCACCAATCCACAAGCCGGAAGCAAATATATAGTGCTGCTGCGAACCCCGGGGAAACTCACCTGTATTACCAATTGCTGTGCTGAAGTTGTCAGGAAGCAGTCCCTGATAGTCTCCGTTCGTCCAATCCCGCGGTGCACCGAAGTAGCCGTTAATACCAACGTTGGTAATTGTAAAACGGGATAGATTTCCTGTTCCAATCCAGCTAATTTTTATAGGCTGAGGCGCGTCAGAAGAATCGATAAGGCTTACCTGCGTTGTCTTATTAAAGCTCACATGCCGTTTATTACTGTTGTTTTTTGAGAACACAATAGAAACACTCAACACAATAATTGTGAGTGTATAAAATATTTTCATTAATTAATTCCGATTTTAAAAAGGTACCTTTGCTGAAATTAAAACTTAATTTTTATGCCTGTTCTAATAATGCGCGGATTACTATAATGGGAAGGAATTTTTACTTTTCTTTTCCAACTTGCAACATCGGCATTATACATGTCTTGCGGATTTTGATAGCCATAAATATCATAGAACTGGTATATACCTAAATTTTCCTGATCATAAACAGGCTGCCGGCCATCATCATCGGGTTGACCTGTCATATTATAGACTTCTTCTATATTTCGTATATCAAACAGATTTCGTATATCAACAAAAAAATTGAGTTCAATATTTGAACTGCCAAGGAATACATATTTATCAATACGCATATCTAAATTAAAATAAGAAGGCAGTCTTCCTGATCCCCTTTCTTCCTGGCCATTATTATTCTCCGGTGTATATGCAGCTCCGGAATTCCAATTTGCAAAAATATTAACATTAACATCCGAAAAGGGTCGTGTTCCAAAAAAATCTATACCCTGACCCGATGGTATATAATAATTAATATTTGTTTTTATGTCGTGCGTTATATCAAAATCCAGAGGATATTCTTTACGTGGCAATTCTGTATTTGAGCCTAAATAATCATAATAGAAATCTGTTGAACTGCTGCCTGTTCCCTTGGCATCAAGAAATGAATAGGTCAAAGTTCCTGCTAAACCGGGCCCTACGCGTTTTTTTAATTCTACTTCAAAACCTTTTATTTTTGAGAAATCACGCACAAAAAACTGTGTATAGTCAACCGGAGCGCCATCAAGATACGAATTGACTTTATCGGTACTTAACAGGTTTTGCGCATCTTTATAAAAGGCGTTTAATTTTAAAGAAACATCGCTTTTCAGCTGCTGTTGGAAACCTACCTCATAGGCGGTTGTTTCCTGGGCAGGTAAATCGGGATTGCCAATCAGGGGCAGGCCATTTGTTACATCCGACTCCCTGTTTTGATATAAGTCGCTTAAATCTACACGCTGAAAAAACTTACCATAATACGCATAAACATTCATTTCCGAGGATGCTGCGAAGGAGATACCCACCCGCGGGCTTATTTTCCATTTGGGATTTGTTTTCTCCAGCTCAGAATTCAAATCTCCAATATCTGTCAGATTTTTTGAGTCAGGGTTCCAATAATCAAAACGGGCTCCGGCATTAATTACCAGGTCTTCATGTTGAAATTTATCCTGCACAAAAAAAGCAGCTTCAATGGGATTTACATTGTAATTATCATAATATGGATTGGAATTTAAAAACTGGATATCTTTGTACTTTAAATTGTAGTTTCTCATCCAACCACCCAGCTTCATGAAATTATTTTTATCCAGTTGGCTGGAAAGAACGGCTTCACCCTGGAAATAGGAATTGGAGTGGCTGTGCCACCAGGGAGTAAAATCAAATCTAAAATCAGCAAATTCATCAATGCCAAAGGCCTGATGCATATCCCCTTTATATTTATATTTTTCATATGCCGGGTTATCGCTGTCTGCCAGATAACTGGAATATCCGGATAATGAAAACGCTTGATAAATCAACTCGTCATTTTCAATTGCCCAGTAGCCTGTATCATAATAGCGGTCGTTATAAGCTTTTTGCTTTTGTTCTAAACTTTCCCAAAGCCACTCACCATTATCGTTACTAACAAAACCGTCGCCATTATTGGCAATGTTCTGATAGTAATAGTAAAATGCTTCTTCTTCGCTCATGCCGCTAAAGGTATCTGTTTTGGGATCGTACCAGCCATTATTTATGGCCGTTAGCATCCAGTCACTTGTTCTGCTATAAATCCTTGTCCCCAGCACCGAACGCCATTCATCAAAGCTTTTACCATTCTGAGCAGAGTATCTATTATAGTTGTTAAAGCTAACCAGCGTCACATCGTACCAGGTATTGGAGGAAAGAGTATGCGTAAAAGTAAAACTATAAGTATCATCACCTGTTTTTTGTTTTAAACCCTGCTTCAGCCAGGCCGGATTAGCAGATCTGCTATGACTGTACCTGTGTTGTTCCTGCCTGTTAATTCGCGCATTCAGTTGCAAGCGAAAAACACCCGGAACAGGTTCAAGGTTTATTTTTAGTGAACCATTGATGCGCTGCCGATCATTAAAGTTTTGATTGATAATAGAAGGGTTCCTGTCGCCCTGCTCAAGTATGCCCAGCGTGGAATAAAAAGATCCTCTTAAACTTTGCAGAGCAGGAACCGGCCCGCTTAAGCTGGCGAAATATTTATTATAACCCCAGTCATATCTGCTTGCACCGAAAAGGGCATCTGAAGTTGTTTCTAATTCCAGTGAGTAATCATCCAGATTCCCGGCTTTTGTTACTATTTGTACCACGCCAGACATTGATTCACCATATTCAGCGTTAAAGCCGCCGGAAATAATGTTGAGCTGTTCGATAGAATTATTATCAATACTTACACCGGCAAAACCCGAAAAGGGATCGTTGGAGTTTACACCATCTACATAATAGCCAATTTCATTATTTCTGCCACCCCTGATATGAATCCCGCCGGATCTGCGACCTCTGCCCGTTTGCACGGCTCCTACCTGCTGAGCCAGGATTTGTGTAAAACTGGAAGTTGGACTGTGCCGGATTTCAAGAGCGGAAACTTCTTTAACCGTAGAAGTCACTTCTTTTTGGATCATTGGTTTTTCTGCAGTTACAACAACTACCTCCCCTTCCATTATTTGCGGGGATAATTCAATAATCTGTCTAAAAGTAAAATCCGGGACTACCTTTATATTTTCAACTTTATACGATGTATAGCCAATAAAAGAAACAACAAGAGTATAGTTACCGGCTGGAATATTTAAGATGTAAAAATATCCGTCTTCGTCTGTTGAGGAACCAAATGTGTTTCCCTCAATGTAAACGTTGGCTCCTGTAACAGGTTGTCTGGATTCCTTATCTATAACCTGGCCTGCTATTTTTCCACTTACTCTGCTGTTTTGGGCAGTGAGAAAAGAAAATAAAAAAATAGTACATATTAATAGCGATCTTAAAATCATTGCGGAGATTGCCTGATAATTTATAGAAATAGCTTATTAGAGAGACGAACAATTTAAAGCTAATTTATTTTTGTTAATCAAGCAAGTCAGTATGCTCTTTATTACATATATAGCTTGTCGAGAAATCTAGCGGACAGCTGCAATGGTAAATCGTAGGATGAAACTGTAACGATAATTGGAGGAGTTAAGGCATAAGGAGATACATATTGTTTAAACTGCTTTTTGAAATTTTAAAAGATTTCCCGGCTGATTATATTCCGGCAAAACAAAACCCCTTTATATAGGAGCGGAATAAAAATCAAACTGCAACACAAAAGCTGAAATATATTAGATCAACTCTTATTTATTTATATCCGGGTATACTGTTGCCAGTTGATCCAAATCATTTTCAGAAAGAAAATCGAATTCAACACCAATCTGGAATATTTTTTGATCAACACTCTTTTGATTGCGAACGCGGCCTGTGGTTTTAACAATCTCATCACCTACACCAATAGCAAGCTCAATCTTTAAACCTGTTTCCGGCTGGTAATTAGTAGTAAAGGCAATACCCGTCCTACTTATATCGGTAATTGTGGCGACGCCTTCCTGTATTACTTGTTCTTCAGAATTAAACAAACGATAAGATGCGAAGTTTTCAGAGCCTACTCGAAAAGATTCTCTGCTTTCAAATTCCATTCCGGCCTCCTTGTTTAATTTTTTTTTAATAATTTAAACTTCTTCAAACTGCGAAAAAATTTTTAAAACACTCTCATCTATTTCACTTTGCTTCAGATTAAGATCTTTTATTTCTTCAATTATTAATTTTATTCTGGCTTCAGGTTCCAGCTTTCTATTTAGATAGAAATATCTATCCTGATGATACCGCACCAACCCGCCTTTAAAATTGCCCCTGTCAGATTTAACATTTATATCTCTGCTCTCCAGAAAAGAAATTAATGTTTGTAATTGTTTTTCGTAATTCATGATCTTTTCTGCGATTTGGCTTTAAATCGTATTTGATTCTTTTATATATATTCGGTCATATCTTTTAGCCGCAGCTTATCGACAACTTCTTTAACTCTTTGTGAGCTATCTCTTTTACAAATTAAAATAGCATCGTCTGTTTCAACAACTATTAAATCATCAACATCGATTGCAGCGATTAGTTTTTTGTTTTCAGATTGCAGAAAATTGTTTTTGGCATTGAGCTCTATTGTATTTTGCGTATATACTACACTTTTGTTTTTATTCTTGTCTGATAGATTATATACCGCTTCCCAGGAACCGACATCACTCCAATCGAAATCGCTCACAATTACACTTACATTTTCAGCACTTTCCATAATAGCGTAGTCAATTGAAATGGATTTTGTCGCGGAATACACTTTAAGAATCTCTTCGGCCATACCCGGTGTATCTATTTTCTTTTGCAGATTGGGTAGTAACTCCGCCAGCTCGGGCATTTGTTTTTCAAATTCATTTAGAATTACTTTTGTTGACCAAATAAAAATTCCTGCATTCCAAAAGAAATCGCCGCTCTCTATAAAGCGTTGCGCCGTTTCTAAATTAGGTTTTTCTGCAAACGTTTTAACAGGATAAATTTTTTGCCCTTCAATATCCGTTTCTTTGGCATTGCGTTGAATATAGCCATAACCCGGTTCCGGGTATGTTGGTTTTATGCCAATTGTTACCAGGGTATCAGAAGTTTCAGCTACTTTAGCTGCAACAATGAGACTTTTTTGAAATTTGCTAATGTCCTTAACGAGATGATCTGCTGGTAAAGCTATCATTATGGCAGGCTTACCATTTTCTCTTTTATTTATAATGGTTGCCGCCAGGGCCAAACAAGGTGCTGTGTTTCTGCCAAAAGGTTCGCTTATTATGTTCTCTTGCGGTATTTCGGGAATTTGGACAATTATTTCATCTTTTAAATTTTCCCCGGTAATGATTAAGATTTTTTCCGGCCGGGTAATTTCTTTAACTCTGTTGACTGTCTCCTGCAGCATCGTATTTTCACCAACAATCTTCAAAAGCTGCTTTGGCTTATCCTGCCTGCTTCTTGGCCAAAATCTTGTACCTGCGCCACCCGCCATTATTACAAAATACATTTATCTTCCTGCTTCCGCTTTAATCTTTTCAATGTAACTTCTGGCAAATTGATCATCAGGATTTAAATTCAGAGCAGCATCAAAAACTTTAAGAGCATCCTCATAACTTTTCATCAGGTAATAGGTTTCTCCTAAATTATTGAGTGCTGAAATATATTTAGGCTTAACAATAACCGCTTTAAAAAAAAGTCTGGCAGCTAACGAATAATTTTGATTTACTTTATTTAAATAACCCAGATTATTTAGTGCCTCAGGGTATTCTTTGTCAATTTTCAAGGCTTCTTCTAAATTATAATAAGCACTGTCATAATAACCCTCAAAATAAAGAGCAACAGCCAGATTGTTGTATGCTTTTGCATAAGCCGGATTTATTTCAATTGCACGCTGGTAGATAGGAATCTGTTCTTCGTATTCTTTTGTGGCAGCTTCTTCAACAGCTTCAAAGGCTTGCAGATCTAAACTTCCTGTTTGAACTTGTAAAACTAAATCAAGATTTTTTAAGGCAGGTGCATAGTCAGATTTAATTTTAATGGCATCTTCAAAACTTCTTTTTGCTTCAGGGTATTTCTTTAAAAGGAAGAGCATATAGCCATAACTATTTGCCGCTTCATAATAATTATCATCAAGTTCTAAAGCATTTTCAAAATAAGATGCGGCCTTGATAATTTTATCCATCTTATGATAAGCTATACCAATCAGGTAGTGTATTTCCGGATCATCAGGAATAATGTTTAAAGCTTTCTCCCAGGCAACTACCGCCAAACTATCTTCGGAGGCTTTAAAATGAGCCATTCCTTCTTCCACATAAATCTCAGGATCAACATCCCCTTTTTGAAACCAGGCACACGATGTAAAAGTGATCAGTAAAAGAAAAAGATAAATGGACGACTTAATATTATATTTCATAATAAACCTGCCTTAAGTTGAGTGATTTTGTATCTTCGGCACATTAATTCTAATCTGAGAATTCATCTCATAAAAATAGTGCTGGACTAATTTAAAAAATACTAAAATATTCACTTATATCAAGTGTATTCTAATTATAATAAAAAACAAAACTAATTACCTGTCTTTAGAAAAGAGAAATCAACATTTGAACTTTCCCACCTTTTACGAACTTTAATAGTATCCTCTCTGGTTATAAAAGGCTCACTATATGTAAAAGGAAATAAATTTCCGGCAGAAAATACATTATTTGTATCCATGTCTAAAAAAGCATGCATGCGATAAATTCCGTCAGGTATATTTTTTATAATATACTTACTGCCCGTTGCAGCCCAGGTTGAGTATATATTTTTGGTATTTTTGTAATTTTCAGCCTGAACCTGTGAGTCAATAATTTTTTCACTTTCAAATAAGATGTTACCGCTGATTTCACCAAAATTATTTCCATCGGAAATCTTAAATGACCTGTTTATTAAACTATCGCTTAGTGCATCTCCCCAAACATTTTTAATGTTTTTTGCCAGCAGCAACATAGTGTAAAATTTGTTTAATTCAAAAGGAAGCAGCGGTTTAAATTCTACTGCATTGGCAGATGGGAATTTAAATATACCTGAAATTTTGCTGCTGTCTTTTGCTAATACCCTGAAGTTTTTAGTAAATAATTCTTTGTCTAAAGGATTGGAAAATTCAAAAATAATACTGCGGTTTGGGTGTTCATTTAAAGAACTGTCAGCAGGATTGATCGCTACAATTTTAAAGGAGTCTCTTTTAGCGAATCCTTTAGCTAAGAAAGTTAACATTGTATCTTTTAGAGCGTTGCCGTTGTTATCTGCAAAATTTGATACCGAGCAGAGATAGATATTACCGCTGTCCATTGCTGAGGTAAATACCTCGAGAATGTTATCCGCTTCGATGCTTTCTGAGGCAGCATAAATCTTAATTGGTTGTGAGGAAATACTATCCGTAATTACAATTTGATCTAATGAATTTACTTTAACTTTTTCAGAGAAATTTAAGTTTACCTGTGTGTTACCCAAAGCCCTTACAAATGATAGTTTTGGTGGAAGTGTATCAATTTTTGTTAGCTGGAAATTTAGTCCCTTAAAAATCGCATGGCTGCTGTCAATTAAAATGTCGCGGTAAGGAATTCCCAATTTTTCAAGATTAGCGTCTATTATTAAATTATTATTTTGATCATTTATTGCAAAAAGTCTGTATATGCCGTTTCTCAGGTAATTAACGGTATACGTATTGTTCTTTCCTGTTTGCGATATATAATCGGGTACAGACCGGTCAAATCTTTTTAAGCCTGCTTGCAGGTCATACACAAAAACTGAATACGATTCATTTTTCTCACCGCCCCAAACTTTACCACTGATAGAACCTTTATCAATTTTATTACCCGTAGCAAAAGCCAGTTGAAAACTGGAGGAAAGTTTGTTGCCACGGATGTCTTTGACTTTTGCTCCAATCACTACAACATAGGTCTGATTTGTTTTAAGGCTGTCCTTAAAAAGGATCGATAACTCTGTATCAGACTCCCATTCTACTTTAAATTTTATTGGTGGTGAAATGAAAATATTATTAAAAATAGATACATCATCAATACTTTCAGAAAAATGTATTTCAACAGCCTTTAAGCTTTTTATATTTACGGAATCTGTTTTGGGAAAGGTATATATAATTTCCGGCGGAGTTTTATCGACAGGACCGCCTCCGGGGCTTCCTTTTGAGGCACAACCTGGTTGCATAATTATTAAATAGCAAAAAAGGAAAAATGTTAAAACAGGCCTAATGGATAAAATTTTCATACTCGTTTTAAAATAGTTTTGTGACAGGGCCAAAAAAAACCCCGCAGAACGGGGCTATTTATCTTTAATTCTGGATGCTTTTCCGCGCAAGTCACGAAGATAATATAATTTTGCTCTCCTAACTTTTCCTTTTTTTAGCACTTTTATATCTGCCAGGCGGGGTGAATGGATTGGGAAAATCCGTTCTACTCCAACACCATGAGATATTTTTCTTACGGTAAATGTTTTATTTACTCCGCCACCGCGCATTTTGATAATTACGCCTTCAAAAACCTGCAGGCGTTCCTTTTCTCCTTCAATCACCCTTACATTAACAGCAACGGTGTCTCCGGGACGGATATCAGGCAAGTCTGAACGCAGTTGATCTGCAGTTACTTGATGAAGAATGTCCATTTTATTTCCTAATTATTTTATTGTTTTCAAATATTCTTTATATAAATCTGGTCTTAATTTTTTTGTGATCTCTAATTTTTTTTGTGTACGCCACTGTTCTATTTTTTTGTGATCTCCTGTTTTTAGAACATCAGGAATGGTTAGCCCTTCAAATTCTTCTGGACGCGTATAATAGGGAGCATCCAACAGCTGATCTGAAAAAGAATCCGTCCAGGCAGAATCTATATCTTTTAGGACACCTGGCAATAGCCGAACTATGGAATCTACAACGACAAGTGCACTTATTTCTCCTGAACTTAAAACATAATCGCCAATTGATATTTCATTAATTTCGCAGTATTCATATATTCGCTCGTCGATTCCTTTGTAGTGCCCGCATAGAAATATTAAGTGTTTTTCCAGGCTAAGTTGAACAGCTTTCTTTTGGGAAAACAGCTCCCCCTGGGTGTCATTAAAATAATCTTAGCATTATTAAAATCTGTTTGCTCTTTAATATGGTTTAAACACTTTATAAATGGTTCTATTTTTAAAACCATGCCAGGGCCACCGCCATAAGGATAATCATCAATTGTCCGGTGCTTATCATTTGTAAATGATCTTAAATCATGCAAATGAATAGCTACAGCCTGCGCATCCCGACCTTTCTTAATCATGCTTTGTTTTAAAACAGATTGCAACATGTCAGGAAAGCCGGTAATTATGTCGATTCTCAATGTCATAGAACTTATCCCAAAAGTCCATCAATTAAACGAATTTTAACTTTTTGAGATTTGACATCAATCTCACGAATGATGTCTTTCACTAACGGTATCAGATGTTTTTGTTTGTCAGAATCTTTAACAACAAGCACATCATTCACCGGATAGTTTTCAATTTCTAAAATTTCACCGATATAATCATTCTCTTCGCTAAATACTTTTAAGCCTATCAATTGATGATAATAAAACTCATCTTCTTCCAAAGAGTGTAATTCTTTCTCAGGAATATACAGATAAGCGTCGCGAAGAGCTTCTGCATCATTTCGGGATTTTATTTTTTTAAACTTTAAAAAAACAAAGTTTTTTGCAAGTCGTCTGTTTTCGATCTCAAGAGGTTCATAATCATTCTTTTTAATATACAAACAATCAAGATCGTTAAAGTGTTCAGGGAAAGAAGTAATCACCTCGGCTTTAACTTCACCTTTTATACCCTGAGCTTTTAGTATCTTCCCAACTACATACATTTTTAGGCTTTAATTATTCCAGAATCTCCAAGACCGCTCTTTTTCCAGCTTTTGCAGAAGCAGCTGCCAGCAATGTGCGAATAGATTTAGCAGTTTGGCCGCGTTTGCCAATTACTTTGCCTAAATCGCCATCACCTACGCGAAGTTCGTATACTGTTACACGTTCACCTTCCACCTCAGTCACTGCAACTTCTTCTGGTTTGTCAACCAGGTGCTTAGCTATAAATTCGACGAAGTCTTTCATTCTGATTCCTCCTAAATAAATTAAACCCGTATCGCGCAATTTTAACAATCGTTAAATCGGAACTAACCTTCTGTTTTTTCTTCAGAATCTTTTTTATCAGCTTCAGCCGCTTTTTCTTCCTGTACAATTTCGTCTGCTGCTTCAGCTGGCTCAGCTGCTGCAACTTCGGCTTGAGGAGCATCCTCCTCTGTTGCTGTTTCTTCCTTTTTTATTTCATCAGGAGCAGCTTCTTTTATTTCTTCGGGCACGACATCTGCTTCTGCAGGAGCTTCAGCCACTTTTTCCGCTGCAGCATCTGCTGCCTGCGGAACTTCTTCTTCAGGGCTTGTTTCTTCTTTCACTGCTTCTTTTGCTTCTTCAGCCGTTTCAGCTTCTTTAACTTCCGGAGCGGCTTCGGCAGCTTCTTTGGGAGCTTCCTTAACAACTTCTTCAACAGGAGCAGGTGCAGCTTTTGCTTCCTCTTGCGCTTTTTTAGCTTCTTCAGCTTTTTTCTTAGCTTTTTCTTTAACTAAATTAGCGGCCTTTGCTTCTGCTCTTTTTGCTTTTTCAATTTGTAACTTTTCCCATTCAGCAAACTCGGAGGCAATTTTAGCTTCATCTGCGCCCTGCTTCATTAAAGTCCACTTTAACCATAGTCCTTTTCCACGGAACAAACTTTTTACAGTAGTAGTCGGTTGTGCTCCATTAGATAGCCAATGAATAATTCTGTCTTCTTTATAATCAACTTTATGCGGACTAGCAATAGGATCATATGTTCCGACAGATTCAATAAATCTGCCGTTACGCGGCGCGCGGCTATCTGCTGCTACAATCCGGTAAAAGGCTCTTTTCTTCTTTCCCATCCGTTTAAGTCTTAGTTTTACTGCCAATTATTTAACCTCCAATTAATAAATTAGGCCATATTAAAAGGCGTTCCTCGCTGCCCTTTAAATGACTTTCCTTTCATTTGTTTTATCATTTTTTTCATTTGTTCATATTGTTTAATCAATTGGTTAACGTCCTGCACTTGTGTGCCACTGCCACTTGCGATACGTTTTCTGCGACTGCCATTCAGAACATTGGGACTGCGCCTTTCGTGCAAAGTCATAGAATTAATTATAGCCTCTGTACGTGTAAATGCCTTTGGATCAACCTTGGCATTTTTTATTTGAGCACCAACTCCGGGAATCATTCCTAAAAGATTTTCCAGGGATCCCATTTTCTTTATTTGCTTTAACTGGTCCTGAAAATCCTCCAGGTTAAATTCATTTTTACGAAGTCTCTCTTCAAGCTTTTTAGACTTGTCATCGTCAAAAGTTTCCTGTGCCTTTTCAACGAGACTAACAACATCACCCATACCTAAAATTCGTGATGCCATTCTATCCGGATGAAACTGCTCAATTCCATCCATCTTTTCACTGCTGCTGATAAATTTTATAGGCTTACCTGTAACAGCTCTAATTGATAACGCTGCTCCACCGCGGGTATCACCATCCATCTTGGTAAGAACAACACCATCAAAATCTAATTTTTTTGCAAACTCAGAAGCGGTATTGACTGCATCCTGGCCTGTCATACCATCTGCAACAAATAAAATTTCATGCGGGCGAACACGGTTTTTAATGTCAAGCAGTTCGCGCATCATCTGCTCATCTATATGTAAACGCCCTGCTGTATCAAGTATAACTGTATCACACATGCGCTTACGGGCTTCACTAATAGCATTAAAGCCAATTTTTAGCGGATCCCCTATACCTTCATCATAAACAGGAATATTAATACTTTCACCAAGAACACGCAACTGTTGAATTGCCGCCGGACGATAAACGTCTAAAGCAGCCAACATTGGCTTGCGCCCGCGGCTTTGTAAAAAAGAGGCCAGTTTAGCAGCAAATGTAGTTTTACCGGAACCCTGTAAGCCAGTCATCATTATGATTGACGGCGGTATTCCGGCTGTTTTCATTTGGGTGGTTGAAGTCCCCAAAAGATGTATTAATTCATCATTTACTATTTTTACAATTAACTGCCCGGGTGTTACGCTTTTTAATACTTCAGCGCCCAGCGATTTTTCCTGTACGGACTCAATAAAATCCCTGGCGACCTTGTAGTTAACATCAGCTTCCAGCAGCGCGCGTCTTATTTCCTTAAGTGAATCAGAAATATT
Organism: Calditrichota bacterium; assembly: GCA_963723365.1. Classification (GTDB taxonomy): domain Bacteria; phylum Calditrichota; class Calditrichia; order Calditrichales; family J004; genus CAVRRG01. The sequence continues at coordinate 39,601 of CAVRRG010000011.1, forward strand.
TTTTTCAGTAAGCTTCCCGTATCCACGCAATTTGCGCAGGGTCGATTCAAGTTTACCGGTTAAATCTTCTAGCATTTAGTCTTAAACCAAATAGTATAATAGTCGCCAAATATACAAGTTACAATGTGTTTAAGCAATAAATTAACCATGAAAAAATTATCAGAAATATGCAAACTATGATTTGGTTTTTTTGATTAAACAGGCAAAACTACCATCCATATTATGCTCATTTGGGAAGGTGCGGATAAAACCATCATTTATAATTTTAGAAAACGCAGCTTGAGCAAGAGCTTGATTTTCAACCTTTTGAAAGGAGGAATTTGTTTTTAAAAAATGATTAACCACATTCTCGTTTTCGTCCTTATCAATAGAACAGGTGCTGTAAACAATTGAGCCATTTTTTTCCAAATATTCAGAGGTGTTTTCTAAAATGGCTTTTTGCAGTTCACTGAATTCTTTTATATCCTTTTCAAACCTTCTCCATTTTATGTCTGGATGCTTTCGTATCACCCCCTGCCCTGAGCAGGGGACATCAAGCAGGATCTTTGAAAACTTTATTTTGAAAGGCAGCTTTTTTGCGTCGGCCACAACAATAAATGCCTGCAAATCAAGCCGTTCAAGATTCTCTTTTAGTCTTCTTAAGCGATCTATATTTTCATCCATGGCGACGGCAAAACCCGGCCTGGGATTTTCCTGCAATATTTGCGTAAACTTGCCACCGGGCGCTGCACATACATCCAGAAATTTATCTTCTTTGTTGAAATTAAACAGGCGAGCGGGAATCATGGCACTTTCATCCTGAACAGAACAGAGCCCCCTCTCAAAAAAACCTGCTTGTTGAATTTCGCGAATCTTTTTTACATAATAACAGCCATTGTTTATTGCAGATTTAATAAATTCTATATTTGCGGCGATTAACATGTTTTCAAATTCTTCCATTTTTATTTTTTGCGGGTTAACGCGGATAGTGAAAACAGGTAACTCATTTAGGGCACTGCATAATTCTTTTGTAAAAGATTCACCCCAATAGTTTGTCCAACGCTTTATTAGCCAGTTTGGAAATGATTGCAAGACTGCGAGGTTATGTTTAAGATCTTTTTCCTTTTGAGCAATAAGTTCATCTTTTTGACGCAGAAAATTTCTAAGAATGGCATTTACTAATTTGGAAGTTTTTAAATTGACCTGGTTTTTTGCCAGCTTTACACATTCGTTTACTGTCGCATGAGGAGGTATATGATCCATATACTGAAACTCATAAATTCCAATTCGTAATATGCATTTGCCCTTTTCAATTAATTTTTGAAAATCACCTTTGAACAATTTTGAAATATACCAATCAAGAAGGGTTTGATGTCTTAATACACCGGAAATGAGGTTTTTGAGATGACGCTTTTGATTTTGGGTGAGAGGAACGTTTTTTAGAAACTTACTTTCAATTTTATCTAATCTGTTCAAGCTTTGTTGAAAATTCAGAAGAATTTTGCTGGCGAGAGCTCTTTCATTCATCTAAACAACCGCTGTTAAAAAGATTTGGATAATGTGAAACCTATATATTTGTTTTGATAATTTCCGGCATTCATAACCAGCTTGTAATTATAACCTGCGTTGGCCAGGGTTTTATTGTATTTCCTGGTTAGTCTAACAGCATTTATTGCGCTCACCAGGTGATTTACCAGGACTGCCGTAACAATAAAAATTTCGCTGTCCTTTAAAACCTGTGCCTGCAAGCGTTTGCGATCGTATTTAACCCTGTTTTGCCTGGAATCCCAGCTCCAATAGTTAAAGGCATTCTCGCTGAAAACATCTCCTGTGGCGCGTTCTCTTCTCCGTTGCTCATTGTAAAGAAAAATGTCATCGTATTTACCTACTACCCGCCAGTATTCATCAGATTTTCCGGAGCGATTTACACCCGCGTGAGTTGCGGCAAAGGTCCTGCTGTCTTTTATTTTTGATTCGTAAATATGGTCGGATAAAAATATGGAGCCTATTGCTAATACTTCTATTCCTAAAAATACTTTCGCATAAAAAGTATCATCAGCATAATATTCACCAGCTCCGGGAATAAGCAAGCTTAGAAATAAGGCCGCTCCCACAGATTTTTTTGATGGATTTTTTTGCGGTTCTGCCGTGATGCTGTCACTTATTACATCTTGATCAAGATTTTCAAATAATAAATTGTTATAGGAAAGTGCTATCTGAGAATCCTGCGCATTCACTAAAAAACAAAAAGATAAAAACGATATTAAAATCTGATACTTCATTTTTTCCCTAATTTAATCCTTCTCACCAGCTAAAAGTTATTCCATATGTCGCAACATGCTGCCCGGCATAATACTTTGATTGAGCCATTAAGGCCATATCAACTTTTTTATTATAGTCCCTTACAGACCAGGCGGCATCCAGGGCACTCACAATATGATTAAACATGGCAACGTTGGCCAGCGTTGTTGCAGTTGCATAAAAGCCATTGCTCTTATTACGAAGTTTTCTATAATGCCTTACATCCGCTGTTAATTCAACACCTAAAATATCGTAATAATCCCAGCCTAGTCCCTGCTCTTCCAATTCTACCCAGCCAACACCAAATTGCGCCAGATACTTATATATCATTTCATAGTACTGCTGCGTTTTGGTGGATGGCAACGTATGCGTATGGTTATCTCGTTCGTATACTCTAAGCGAACTCTTATTTTCATCAATGGAATTTTGTGTTAACAGAGTCATTTTCTTTTATTACCGAACCACCCTCCCAGGAACCTTCGCTGAGAGCATCGTTATAGATATTGGTCCAATATCTTTGTTCGCTCCAATTCTCATCTCCAAATTTACGCATTTGCGAATCTTTTGTATCTCCTTTATCGGTATAGACTAAATAAGAGGACCAGGCAATCACTTCTAAGGCCCCAAACAAGGCACTCTTCCAATACGATTCGGCATAAAATTCACCGGAACCCGGGATCAAGGCTGAAGAAAGAGCGGCAATTATTCCCGATTTCTTCTTGTGGCGGGTTGTCTCATCATCTTCTTGCTGTCTCGCTTTTTCTAAAAGTATAAAACGGTCATTATTTAGCGTGATTACTTTTTCTGAATCGCTTTTCACGCCAAATATCGTCTTTGAAAATATTATTGGATCATTTGCCTGCAGCGAAGATGTTAAAAAAAGTATAAACACCAAAAAACTAGCTTTCATAAGTCTTCCTGATTTTTATAGAATGTATAATTTTTAATAATGCTTTCAAAAAATTATGGCCTGATTTTAATTGTATTAAAATTTTGTAAATCCAGCAACGAGCTTATTCTGTCTCTCAGATCAAACTCAAACAGCACACCAAAATAATAGCGCCACTCTTGCGGATAATTTATAAACCTTTCCCTGGAATCATCATAGGTCGTTATCTCATCTATGGGCCAAACTGCCTGTAAAAAAACTTTTGTCGGAAACATATTATACGAAAAACTATCCAGTCTTAGTTCCAGACCAACATCCCGCTTAAAGCGATTGAATTTTATTTCCCTGTTAAAAGCGTTGCCATATTCATAGAATGTGCCAAAATACAATTTATCAAAATGAAAATGGCCTATCTTATAATCTATATCCTGGTGAATTGGAAACCTGTAAGTGACACTTCCTATTAACTTATGGCGACCTTCGATACTAAAAAAAGGATAACCCCGCAGCCCAATAATACCGCCTGCAAAATTATTGAAGAAGCTGTCTACTTTGCGATCTATATATGAAGCCTTAAGAGCAAGCCCTAAAGCATGTGATTCTAAAAATGGATTTTTAAAATAATATTCTCCGCTAAAATCAATTGTATTATAGGAGTAGTTTTTAAAAACTTCCGCTGCTATTTTGTCTGTTTCCCCGGAAAAATCAAAATCATCAAGAAAATCATTATCCTGATAACTGTATTTAAAAAACAGATAATATCCGCCAGAAGGATTTACAGCTTTGAAACGATCATTTTTTATGGCGTCATGAATTACTTTCAGATGATAAGACTGCCCGCGCAGGTAATCGTATCTAAAAGAAAACTGGAAATCGTATGTCTCAAGCCCATCGTCTGTTTTTGCGATAGTAGGTAAAATCTTGGCACTGTAAAGATGTCTTTCGTAATACAGTTGCAAGTAACTATTTTCAAAAAAACTGAAATTCAGCCCTGCCGCAAATAAAAGCAGGTTAAAATTTATCTCTCTCTTAACATTATATACTCCACCGATAATTTCGCCCGGCAATGTTTGAAATTTATCAATAACATTGGCATTCAAATTATAAACCTCAGCCATAAGTGCAGGACTATATTTATTCAGGAAAGTTGAAGGAAAATCCCTGTACATAAAAGAACCATATAAATCATAGTCAAAATCAGAATTGATGGCAGCCCCGGTTATTAAAACAGATTTATCAAGCACGTCAGAAGAGATAGTATAAAGACCTGGTTTTATTGTCTCATAATCAACAAATAGCCTCGGTAAAAATGATGTATGCGGAATAGTATTTTTATATGGTGAATAACTATACTCGCTGAATTTGGCATCATCAAAATTTTTGTCCGGGATTTGGCTTATGTAATTCTCGTCGTAATTGGCCAGGGTGGAATCCAGTTTCAGGGGATGTTCAATTTCATAAATTTTGTACCCTATACTATCGTAGCAGGCATAAACTACATCTCCATTGCTGCTTACAGAAGGCATAAACGCGCCACCGCTAACATTTGTTATTAATTCTTTATCTCCGCTAATTAAGTTATACCTGTATAAATTATATATGCCTGTTGTGCTTGCCGAATAATAAAGCCAGTCGCTTTGCGGCTGAAATACAGGATATCTCAATTCCTCTTTAGCCTCAAGTAATAAGGAAAAACTATTTGTATTAAAATCATACTGACCAATATTGCGGCCGTAAGCAACCGAAGTTCCAAAAACAAGTTTAGATTCATCATTCGACCAGCGTGGATGATATATCTGACGGCCATCCTCAAAAGCGATAAGTTGTTCTATTTTTCCAGGAATATATTCCACTCTTCTCTGGCTATTTGTATCAGCATATTCCTGATAAAATTTTCCGCTTTCAACATCAAAAGCGCAAACAGCAGACCTTTCTGCTGCTAAGTTTTTAGGAAGATGCAATATATTTAACTGGTGCAAACCATTTGTTGTACTCACAAAAGCCAGTTTATTGCCTTCTCTGTTAAAATCGGGATGTGCTCCACGCAAATTATAGGTTAATCTATATCTCTCTTTATCTTTTAAATCATAGATATACAAATCACTGAAGACAGAGCCATTTTCAGTTGCTGATTTTTTTGCATAGGCAATCTTGCTGCCGTCCGGTGACCAGGAAAAAGATGATTCTATATTGTTTTCAATAACTACTTTCTTATTGCTCTTTTTATTAAAAATAATAAGTTCATTGGCGAAAAACCGTTCCTCACCTTTATTTGAAAGATAAGCTATTTTGTTGCCGTCGGGAGAGTAGACAGGGTAAAAATTTCCAAAGCCCTTCAGTTCAATTGCTTTTCCTTTTTGTTCATTATCCCGGATTGTTTGTGTACGGCTCAGGTACACATGCGTCAGAGAATCTTTCCATTGCGCATAAAGAGTATCCACCTCAACATGTGTGGCTTTTTCAATAGCAGCACTAAAGGTATAGTTAGACCATTCAGAGGAATATCCGCTTATCTTCTCCAGGACCTCTTCTCCAAAACGCTCAGCTAAATACTTTGCAAATGAAAAACCCAGGTTATAGCTGGACTCATTTCCATGGCTTGTTTTTCCAAATACTGTCATTTGATTATAAGTCAGGAGCTGTTCATTCAGAATCCTGTCGCGAATCACCATTTCCCTGTGCGGGTCTCTATAATCAAAACGAGCTTTGTTGGACTGGTACTGTGCTATACCCTCTGCATACCAGACGGGAATATTAATTGAGCTTAACGGGTATGAAACGAGAATATTTGGAAAGCCGCGAACCACATCTTTTCTGCGCTCTTTCTCATAACCAAACCATTGAAAAAAGCCATAGGGAAATTTTTTACTTGTTTTAATAGCCTTCTGAATAGAAACCATATGTATAAATTCATGAGTAAGCACATCCCGCAGCCAATTTTTGGTTCCACGCATCACAAAATCCAGGTTTGAAGCCCATATCTCCATTTTATCGTCAAAAAAGTAAGCACCGCCATTTGCATAATCATCTGCATCTTTAAAGACAACGTGAATTTTATCTTTAGGCTGATAATTATATAGTTCTGTAACCGGACTATAAATTTCCTCCAGGATTTTCGCTGATAACAGCGCGGTCCTTTTTGTGCCCTGGTGAAAATAAAAATGGAAATGTTCTGTTTTAAAAGTTTGCCACTCAAGTTCCGGATGTGATAATGGTAAATAGAATTGGGCCTTTATTTGTGTAAAGAAACACAGAAAAAATATAATAGCAAAAGTGAATTTTTTTGCTGAGGTCAAATGCTGGGATTTAAACAAGTTATACTGAGCTTTCTTAATGGACTACTAAAATTTTTATTAATTCACGTTCTCTTTTATTTTCAGACCGGACATCCAGCTGGCAGATATAAACACCCGATGATATATTTTTAACATTCCATTCTACCTCATTATCTGCATCAGCAAACCCTGGTCCGTTAAATTCATCTACTTTATATCCGCTGGAATCAAAGATCCTGATGGTCACCTGGGCCGGATCGTTTAGGTAATACCTGATGGTTGTAAAATTATCTATGTTAGGATTTGGATAATTGAAGAACCGTTTTTTCTGAATAATATTATTTCCAAAATCCTGAATAAGGTATTCTTCCTGCAAGTGGGCATTATTTGAAGCATTAAGATTTGTATTTGACCAAATCAACTTGCTTGAAGGCCCTGTTCCTAAAATTTCCCAGGCACTGACCACTCCAAAATCCGAAATGGCACATAATTCCAAAGGGCTGTCGTCATCAAATTGCAGCGGAATGGCCTGCTGCGAAAATTGGCCGCCAGCAGCTATTGGGAAGCCATTTAATATATCACCGTGTTTATTATAGGCAATAATCTGCCCCTTATTGCTGGTGATGATAAGCGCTATATCGTTGTTACCATTAAGATCAATGATCATGGGCGTTCCGATAAGTTTTTCACCCGCGCTTAACTTAGGATGCAGCGGAAAATTTAAAAGGGTAAAGCCCTGCTTATTAAAGGCCATTAAACGCTGAGCTGAATTGCAAACAATATCTACAGTCCCATTACCGTCTATATCTGCAATGGAAAACTGACCTGTTATCGAATCAGTTATAAAAGTATGTTCCAGATTATTAGCAGCCGGATCTATAATTGAAAACTGGGTACTGCCGTTTTCAATCAAGGCACCGATAATTTGCCCGTCTCTATCTTTGGCGAGAAAATTATAACTTTGATCCGGGTTAAAAGGGCTTCCACTGGAATCTGTTATTAAATCAAATAAAAAGGTGCTGTTTAAATCCAGGGGGGTTTGTGCTAAAACGCCATTATTCCAAAAGCTTTGAATCAAATCTCCATCCACAAAATGAATGAGGTTGTTTTGCTCAATTATGGGTGAGCTTACTGCTGCTGTGATTTGAGCGTTTGTTTCAAAATCCAGCGAATCGGCATCCGAACTGGTTAAATCAAAGCCATAAAGGGTGCCATTTGAAAGCGCGATAAGCAAGTCATAAATTTGATCTTTTATCTGATTTGTATCTACCAATACAAAGGACTGAACGCCATTAAGATTTTCGCTCGTTTGGTTAAACAGAAAATTATCTTCTTGAAAAAGACCGTTTCCTGAACTTCCGATAGCATGAATCTCACCTTTTTGATTAAGCGAGAATACAAATTCTTCAGTAATACCGTTATTATTTATTGCCCCGTTTACTAAAATCGGTTGCGCAATCTCCTGCTCAAGACTTACTGGAAATCCATCCTCATAAAACTCCCTGGCAAAATTGAAAGTCATTATTTCACTTTTATTATTACTGAACTCAGAAAGATTAATATGAGATTCTATCAAATTTAAATTTGATCGTGTATCCGGTGCCGAAGAGCCGTTAAATACATTTTTGTATAAAGGTGCGTAGTTGCCGGCATACCAATAGTCCAGCAGAGTGCCCAGGTCTGATCCATAGCCTGCTTGCAAAATATTGTACTGTTGACCAATATCCTGGCTTCCATCTGCCTCCTCTAAGTCCACTGCCCGCCATAGCGGATTATCATTAATCAAGTTATTCGAGGCATTGCGAATAGCAGCTTTATCAATATGCCAAATTAGCAAGCCCGCTCCCGGCATGCCCAGGTCATAATTATCGACAGACAGCAACACACCGCTTACAGAATCTATTTCAATCCGGTCCGGATAATATGTTTGCAGGATTTCCATGTATTCCGGAAATTCTCCTCTTTCATCAAATATTTCAAACAAAATACTGTCAATATTATCCAAATGGTTACCGCGATATTCAACCAGAAATGACTCATCTTCATTAAGCGAGATTTCAATTATAGACGGCAGACTATCAGATGATAAGGACTTAAATCTGCTTATCCTTACGCCGTTAGATGGCTGGGTTAACAGCGTCGGCTCCTGCCAATTTTTGAAAACCCTGCTAAATGCTGAAGGAGGTGCTGGTACAAGTCCATTAATATTAAATAAGCCGGCATCCATTAATCCAAAGCGTCCAATTCCCGAAGATTGCTCTGCTGCGCTAAACAAATCGTACAAGCCCAAAAAACTTCCAACATTGGCAACAAATATACCTGTTAATGCTAATTGAAATCCTTGTTGATTTTCAGTTTCAGGTAATATTATACATTTGCTAATACGTTCTCCATTGCCAACCGCAATATGTGTAAATAACGGATCATAATTTTTTTGCATGAAATCGGGTGTAATATACAATGAAGGAATATCCTGAGGTGTTTGATCAAAACCCAAATCGACGTCACGGCCCACGCCGGCATGAAAAATCACAACAAGATCGTAAGCCCCCCAATCAATGGTTGAATCTTCATTCGCCAGGTTTACAGCATCCACAAATAGATTGGCTAGACCGCGGTCCGTTTCCTCCGATGAAATATTGGAGTTATAGTAATTCATTTCGTTGCTCAACCGGTATGATTCATTTTCGCCCGCCGGAAAAACAGTGCCTGTTATGCGAACTGAGCCGTTTGTAACATTATTGAAATAATTATCTGCAGCAACAAGTTGATCACTAAAATATCTTTTATTATGCGGTGCGGGATCAACAGCAAAAGTCTCCGTGGTTATTGAATCGACGGCAAATGTGCCATCACCGGTGGTAAGAGGAGTGTTATCAGGTGCAAATTCTATTCTTAATGCTGCGATATTAATAGTTTGAGCAGAGATATTTGTCACATGTATGAGTAACAGACTTAGGATCAATAAAAATCGCAGCATAAAGTATTCTAATGATATGGGAACTAAGATATTAAGATACCACCTTTTTAAAAGTGATATCTTATAAAAAATTGAGTTCCCTAAAATTTAAAGGAAATTGAGAACCTCATTGTATCTGCTAGTGGACTGTCTTCGTCATCGGAGAGATAGCCGAAATCAAATCCAAAATCACTATAAACAAGGCCCGCACCAAACGTTATAAATTGACGATTACCAAATTTTTCGTGCTCGTAAAAATATCCACTGCGCAATGCTATTAAATTTCCATACCAATATTCTATACCTATTGAATGGGTAAAACTATTTAAGCGGTCTGTAAGCGAACCTTCAGTCCAGCTTGACCATAATGCAGCCTTAATTACGTTATCGGTGCGCGTACTGTCTTCTCTATATACCAGCAAACGGCTTGTTTCGTATGTAACCGTAACACTATTAAATTCATCATCAACCAATTTATAAGCTGCTCCTAAACGAATAGTAGTAGGCAATGGATCTGCCTGATCATCATCAATATAAGTCAATGCAGGTCCCAGATTGGCAAGGTTTGCTCCCAAGCGTAATTTTTTATCAAATATTTCGTAATCGGGTTCCCACAGGATGCCAAAATCAATAGCACCGCCTGTTGCAAATCCCTCCTGATCTTCTGTTCCCGCACCGGCTGGAGAAAGTTCACTTCGTATCAATTTAGCATTAAGTCCGACTGATAAGTTTTCCTGAAGTTTAGTTGCATACGAAAGTGTTATCGCATATTCCTGAGAGTTAAAGGTACCTTCTTCATCTCCTTCTTCATTTGTTCGCACTACTTCACCAAGGTTTAGCCAGGTAAAACTAAACCCAACCATTCCGATATCTTCCAAATAATAACGAGCTGCAAAATAATCATAAAAAAGATCACTAAAATTAAATTGCGGCAACCATTGCGTATGCATGAATGTTGCTTCTCCAATAGCATCTTTTTCAGGATTTTCATATTGAAAAGCTAATCCCGCCGGATTCCAGAAAATGGCCGTCGCGTCTGAAGCCATAGCAACTCCAGATTCTCCCATTCCGCCAGCTTTGGCACCGGGCGCAATTAATAAAAAGGGAACGGCCGCAGAACCTGCTCCTTGAGCGAATAGCGCATTATTACTGATTACAAAAAATATTGATATTAAAATTATCTTGGTGCTTTTCATAAAAGTTCTCCTAACAAAAAACCGGTTAAATGGAAAGTTACCTGTCCACTTAACCGGTTCATTTTAACGTATTAAGCAGATTGTTAAAGGAATTTTCCTTTATATCTAAAAAGTAAACAAATAAAAAATGTTTTAGATCCTTTAACAACTAACTAATACGCAATAACTCCTGATTCAAACTAGTGTGAATATAGTTTTCAATTGAAAGTAAGTCAAGGAAAATAAAATACTGAACTTATTCCTGCCACTCCCCCATTTTTCCAAATTTTTCAATTCTATCATTTATCAATTTATCAGCAGGGGTTTTTATAATGGCTTTTAAATGTTTTAAAATTGCCTTTTTTAAGTATTTTGCAGCTTCATCAAAATTTTCATGAGCCCCGCCTTTTGGCTCCTTAATTACTTCATCCACAATTTCTAAATCAACAAGATCGGGTGCAGCGACCTTCATTGCTTCTGCTGCTTCCGGAGCCTTGGCAGAATCCCGCCATAAAATTGCCGCACATCCCTCCGGGCTTATTACAGAATACCATGAATTTTCCATCATTAAAGTTCGGTCACCTATACCAATCCCTAAAGCCCCTCCGGAAGCGCCTTCACCAATAATTACACAAATAACGGGCACCGGTAAGCGCGACATCTCAAATAAATTACGGGCCACCGCTTCAGCCTGACCCCTTTCTTCTGCTCCAATTCCGGGATAGGCTCCAGGCGTATCAATTAAAGTAATAATCGGTTTATTAAATTTGGCAGCTATTTGCATAACTCGAAGTGCTTTGCGGTAGCCCTCAGGATTGGGCATTCCAAAATTTCTTTCGATATTATTTTTTGTATCCCTGCCTTTTTGCTGTCCAACAATTACAACAGAGTATTCATTAATTCTTGCAAATCCGGTAACTATGGCTTTATCATTTGAGAATAACCTATCCCCGTGAATTTCTTCAAAATAGTCTGTTATACGCTCAATATAGTCCAGAGTAAATGGTCGTTTAGGGTGACGCGCTAGTTGCACTCTTTGCCAGCGGCTCAAATTATTGAATATTTGTGCTTTTAGCTCCTTCGCTTTTTTTTCTAACCTGGATATATCCTCTTCCATATCAACACCAGAAGATTCTGAATATTCACGCATTTCAGAAATTTTATCTTCTAATTCAAAAATTGGCTTCTCAAATTCAAGCATAAATTGATTTTGTTTTTTTACCATAATTTTAAACCTCAAATTTTACCAAATATACTCAAGAAGCGAAGTTTCCATACTAAAAACACTGCTTCCCACATTATTTCTCTTGAAAGTTTTGATTCGCCTGCAAACCTGTCTACAAATATAATAGGAATTTCTTTTATCTTAAAACCTTTTTTCCAGGCTTTAAAACTTAATTCAATTTGAAAGGCATAACCATTGGATTTAACTTTTTCAAAATCAATTGCTTGCAATACTTCCTTGCGAAAACATTTGAAGCCTCCCGTTGCGTCTCTTACAGGCAATCCGGTAGCAATTCGGGAGTACATATTAGCATAATAACTGATTAATAATCTCCCTATGGGCCAATTTATAACATTTACTCCATTTATATAGCGTGAGCCAAGCACCAGATCATAATGTTCAATCGTCTTTAAAAAATTTGGAATCTCCATTGGATTATGGGAAAAGTCTGCATCCATTTCAAAAATGAAATCATAGCCATTTTTTAGGGCATATTTAAATCCTTCCAAGTATGCACTTCCAAGTCCCATTTTTCCCGGTCGCGAAAGGAGATGAATCTGATTATTTTTCTTTATAAGATCCTTGATGAGTACCGCCGTCAGATCCGGCGAATTATCATCAACAAAAAGAATATGTACCTCTTTTTGATATTGGAAAATCTTTTCTACCAAATTCTCTACGTTTTCTCTTTCATTATAAGTAGGTATTATAATCAGAGCTTTTGAGGCATCAACCATTTTTCTTATTCATCATTATTTTTAAACGTTTCAAACCCGAATTTACGTCGCCCGGCTGCCAACCAATCCTATTTACCAATTTATCAATAACAAAGGATGAATTTAAGGGTCTTGGTGAAGATTGTTTTAATTCACTAGTAGAAATTTTTTCAATCAACGCACTATCTAATTCAAAAACTTCTGCTATTTTTAAGGCAAATTCATAGCGATTTATTACTTCGCTTCCGGCGATGTGGAAAAGTCCATATTCTTTTTTATCTAATAACCTGTATATACTTTCACTTAAATCTTCCGTATACGTCGGATTGCCTATTTGATCGAATACTACGCGAATTTTTTTATTATTAGACAGCCGGTGAACAACCCATGTTACAAAATTTAAATTTATTTTATTTCCAAGACCATATAAAACCTGGGTGCGAGCTATTATATATTCCAGAGGACTTGATGAAACAATATTTTCAGCGGCATATTTACTGCGGGCATAATTGCCCTTTGGATCAGGTTTCTCTAATTCCGTATACCAACCCTTATAACCATCAAAAACATAATCTGTAGAAATTTGCACTAAAATTGGTTTAAAAGATTCAGCAGCTTCAATTATATTTTCAACACCGCGAACATTTGTATTCCAACACGCTTCTTTTTCGCTTTCACAGCCATCAACGTCCGTATACGCAGCAGCATTAATAATAATATCCGGTTTTTCGACTATTAAAAAATTTGTTGTCTGCGAGCGATCAGCTAAATCAATTTGATGATAATTAAGAACTTCGGATGCTGAACACGTTACTTTTTTTGAAGCAGCAATTATGTCAAAATGTTTTGAGAAACGCTTTACTAAACTTTGTCCCAGCAACCCATTAGAACCAAAAATAACAACCTTTTTCATCCATTTTCCGGCTTAAACATGTTTCTTATTAGAGTCTACTTCCTTGTTTTTTAAAGTCTAATAATTTCTTTTGCAACTCAGTATTTTGCAAAGATAAAATTTGTGCTGCAAAAATCGCAGCATTTCTCATTCCCGCTTTACCAACCGCAAATGTCGCTACTGGCACACCAGCCGGCATTTGTACTGTTGAAAGCAAAGCATCCAAACCATCCATCATTCCGCCAGGCAAAGGCACGCCAATAACGGGTAATGTTGAATGGGCTGCAGCTGCCCCGGCTAAATGAGCAGCCATGCCGGCACCCGCTATTATTAAACCATAACCTTTGTCACGTGCAGATGCGCAAAACTCGGAAACCACATCGGGGTTCCTATGTGCTGAACTAACATGTACATCGTAGTCTAAATCAAAATAATTAAAATAATCTTTTGCCGACTCAACAAATGACAAGTCATTTTTGCTTCCTAACAATACGGCAATTTTCAAGTACTTTCTCCCTGTTAATTATTTAGATGTTTGGCTTTTAACAAATTCAAAGGTATGGGCAATTACTTCCAATTGGTCCAAATATGGTTTTTTGTCCCTTGCAGGAGCCATTACGGCAATATCAATAAAATAAACAGAATTTTCATCCTTTTTTGGAACAATATATGTTCTGAAAGGTCCACCTACTATTAAAGAATCATTTCTCCATGTACCTGTAATTTTTGTGGTTTGTTGACCCCTAAAAAGAACGTTGCTTAATGAGGTTTCATCCTTAACAATGTAATCACCATCATAATATTTCTGTGTCATTTCGTTTCTTATTGCAAACAAGGCCTCACTAGTATATGCTACCTCTTTTTCATTTATGCGCCAGATTGATATCCAACGATCAGGTTCTAATCTCCTAATCCATACAAATTTTTCTGCAGGATCCTGGTTTGCAATAAAATAATCATGTTGCATATTTACTTTATAGCCGTAATTCTTAACAAGAAATTCTTCCAGTTCAAATTGTTGGCCAATTTCGAACATCCCCGCTTTTAACCTGGAAAAATATTTCTCATTAAACCTTTTAAAAATATCATCTTTTAGAAGTGAGAAATTTTTTATGAAGCTTTTTGTATCCGTAGCAACCATAATAAGATTAATTTGTTGTGCCACATACAAATCATCTTTAAAAAAGTAGAAGCTGCGATTATTTTCCACATCATCTTTAAATTCCTGAGGGATTAACTGGCTTAAGTAATCATTTTCAGCATTTTGAGTATCTGTTGTACCAATAAACATAAGATTTTTTCTGGTTTTCACACCACTTAGTTTATCTAAAGATCTGCGTGATAAGATAAAACTTCTTTCCGATCTTGGAGTGTAGACATATGAATGAAATGCATTTTCAACTTCATCTTTTACATCCAGCCATAATAAGGAATCCGCGATAACAAAAATCTGGCGATCTGAGCCTATGGATTGAGGTTTGTAATCGCAGCCGGATAAAAAATATAATAATACTGCAGTCAGAATAACGAAAAAATTATATGTTTTTTTCAAGAACCCGTACCTCATCAATTTTCATTTTTTTCTTCTGCATAAGAAACAGAATACCACCCCAAAGAGATATAAACATGGGAATAATAACATTCAAAAACGAAAGTGAAATTGCAGCTGCACCAGAAACGCCTACCTTACTTAACAAAAATACGAATCCTCCATCTCTTATTCCAACGCCATTAATCGAAGGTAACATTGTTAAAATAATGGTAACCGGAACAACAAGAAAAAGATAAGCAAGATCGACCTTTATATCCAACGCGCGAACAAATGCATAATTCATAAAAACTATAGCTACCTGAGAGAGAATAGATAAAACAAAAACCCACACAAATACTTTTCGCTTTTCTTTTAGAGTATAAATTGCTCCTAATAGTTTATTTATTTTTTCACCAATGTTCAATAATGTTATTTTATCAAAAACGTTAACCAGGAATTCAAAGGGTTTTTTGCGTGTAATTAAAATGAATGCAGAAACGATAAGTCCAAATAAAATAATAGACGTATAAAGAATTTTATCATCATTAAAATAATGTGAAACATAATACAACGAAGTTATTGATAAGAATAAGGTAGCAGCAATCCCCAGCACCCTTTCAACAATTACACTTGCAAAGGACGCGGTTCGATTATCTGAGTCGCCAATGACCTTATAAATTCTAATTATGTCGCCACCGATACTTGTCGGTAAAAAGTTATTAAAAAAAAGACCAATAAAATAAAATCCGGACAAGCGTTTAAGGCTTAGCAGAACATCATAATTTTCGAGGACTATTCTCCAACGAATAGACATCAGTAAAATGCTTAGCAACCCAAAAGAGATCGCCATGGATAAGAACAACAGGCCATTTTCATTGTAGACATTTCCTAATACTTCAACTATTCTGTGGGGATCAGAAATGTAAACGAGATAGCTGAATAGTCCTAAAGAAATTGCAATCTTAACAAGTATTTTTATCCGTTGCATTTAATTTATTGATTTCGGCTCTTAAGTCTGTTTAGCATAGAGGTGGCACTTTTGTCCGTTGGATTGGATTCAACCCATGACTCCAGCAATTCTATTGCTTCTACTGTTTTTCCAGCCGCTTCAAAAGCACTTACCAAATATCCTATTATCTGCGGATTACCAGGATCATTTTCAAAATTTTGTTTTAACACCTTTATCGCTCCATTATACTCCTGGATGCGCATAAGAGTTTGGGCAATTTGCAGATATCCCCTGGCGCTTAGGCCTTGCAGAGAATCCAATACCGCTGGATTATATAAAGATTTAAAGGCAAGCATTCTATGCGTTAAAACGGAAGACCCGCCTGTTTTTGGCCATGGAATAGATGCTTCGGGCATGTTCTTGCTTTCAAACTCCAGCACACGCTCAAGTTTATCTATACGCCTGGTTTGCGCATAGTATTCCGCTAATGCTAAATATCCTGTCCGATAGTTTTGCAGCAATCCTACCGTTTGCGGATTGTAATAAACTGTGGAATCCTGAAACCTGTATTGATATTTTTCAAGCAGGTTCTTTTCCATATTTTCAGGAGAAAAGCGCCAGTCCTTGAAGGGAACAACCCGCATAACAAGACCTTCCATTCTCATATAATTGGTGAGTCCACCCACCAAATTACTTTGCGGAACTGTAGTTGCAAAGTAGATTGGTTTTCGCCATTGATTAGCAGCCAGGATATTCAATACCATGTAATCCTGTACTCTTAAAACGCCGGTATTGCCCCATGTTACTGCCGGCGGAACATTAAATATCATTTCCTTTGGCATTTCACTTAAACCCACGCCCATAGTTTCTTTATACTTTTCAAATTCATCTTTTAGTCTTTCAGGTACTTTCAATGAAACCTCTTTAGTTTCCCATTGCATGGGTCTTATCTGACTTATTTGCAGTTCATTAAGGGTAATGGCAACTTTTGGTTCTAAAGATTTTAATTGCCTGATGTACCAATCCGTATTTAACAAACTAAGATTTACAATTTTAACATCGGTTCGAATATCTTCTACTTCCTGCAGATACCAAAGGGGAAAAGTATCATTATCACCATTTGTAAATAGTATGGCATCTTTTTCGCAGGAAGCCAAAATATTATGGCTATAGTCCCAGGCTACATAATTACCGGATCTGTTGTGGGAGTGAAAATTTTTATATAACAACTGAATGGGTGATATTAGAAGTAGTATGAGAAAGACAGATGCAAAAACAGGAGTACTGATTTTTACAAGCTCCTCTTTTTTTGAGGAAAGATGATTTCTTACCATGTCCATAATACCGGCAAAGCCGAAACCTACCCAGATTGAAAAAGCAAAAAAACTACCCACATAACTGTAATCGCGCTCCCTTGGCTGAGGATCAGGCTGGTTTAAATAAAGAATAATCATCAACCCGGTCACAAAAAACAGTGCTAAAACAGAAAGTGCGTGTTTCGGATCGCCACGAAAGTGATAAAAGATCCCCACAATGCCTAAAATAAATGGAATTAAAAAGAAATTATAGCTCCAGTCCCGCCCATCTTCAAAACCTGCAAATTGCCACATAAAATAGCGGTTATACATTCTATGAACTTGATATGACCAGAAAAAATCCCATGTTGAATCATAATTTTTAGCTGTCTCAGCATTCTGTTTCCATACTTTGGTCCTGTCTAAAATGCTATGATCACCGTATTGTTCTCTGTTAATATATTTTAGAAACTTTTCTACTGTTTCAGGATTATTTTCATCGATATTTGGATTCAGATTAGAGCGGATAGGAATAACTCCATAACTCGTATATCCGATAATAATAAATGTTACCGAGAGCATAATAAAACTAAGAAGATGCTTTTTATGCAGAACTGCCCAATATGCAAGGGCTATTATACTAATAATAAGCGCTGCAAAAAGAAATAAATCAATGGAAGCAACTTGCGGAAGCATTTTAACAATACCCGGATAAACAAATAAAATTGCAGCCATAGTAATAAGAGTCATTTGTAAAAAAGTTTTCATTTTGAATTCGTAACGCTTATAGTAATAAATCATAGCTACAAAAGGCAGAGCCAGAACATTTAACAGGTGCACGGCAATAGCTAAGCCAATAAGGTAGGAAATCATTAGCAGATATTTCTCATTACCATTTTCATTTGATTTCTCTGCCCAGACCAGGGAAAGCCAAATCAGGAGCGCAGTAAAAAGCATAGAAGCCGCGTAGACCTCTGCTTCACTTGAATTAAACCAAAAAGAGTGGGTAAAAGCGAAAGTTAAAGAACCAATAATTCCAGAGCCCATTGCAGTCAGCCAGTCTTCTTTTGTTTCAAGCTTTCCCTTCCATTCTCTATAAAGGTGAACAATAACCAGATAAAGTAAGGTTACAGTGATGGAGCTTGAAAAGACCGAAATAAGGTTCATTTTAAACGCAACATCACCCGGAATTGGCATTAATGAAAAAACGCGGCCTACGATTAGAAATAGAGGCGCTCCCGGTGGGTGCGGAATAGACATTTTGTAACTTGTCGCAATAAACTCGCCACAATCCCAAAAAGAAACGGTTGGAGCAACTGTTAGTATGTAAATAATTGTTGTGAATAAAAAAATAATTCCTGCAACAATGTTATTATTTTTTTTCCAGTCCATATTTATTTAAATCCTTATTCATAATTGGTATGGTTAAAACAGAATAAATAAGCTAATGAATATCTAAAATTATATCAAACTAAAACGGATTACGATTAAAATTACAAAATCAACTGTGACGAAATTTTTTAATGCATTGTGTTGGTGAAAGTTTCATTACAAAGTGATTAATTACAATACTGCCCGGAAACATATTTTTTCTGATATTTTTATCTGACACTTTGCGTATTTCCTGAATAATTTTTCTTTTTTTCCATATCAACAATGGGTGCGATAGAATATATAATAAAGATTTCGCGACTGCCCATGAACGTTTTCCTCCGCCCTGAAAGATATAGGCTAAAAAAGTCAGCTTTTCAAATAATATCCTGACAGGAAATAATATGAGTAATGATAGAAAGGAATAATTTTTGATCATCATGATCAGGTTATTGCGATGGTTTAAATACATCTTTTTGGAATTATCACTTTTTAAGGTATAGCCCGAATAGTGAAAAATATGCGTTTTACAGGTTACAACATTTTTATATCCGGCCAATTGTGCGCGCCAGTTTAAATCTATCTCTTCCTGGTGTGCAAAAAAATCTGTATCCAAAACCCCTATTTCATCTAACACCTTTTTCCGTATCAAAACAGCGCAACCCGATGTCCAGAAGACATTCTTCTCCATCAGATCATACTGTTTTTCATCTTTTTCAACGTTATCAAAAACCCTGCCCCGGGCAAAAGGATATCCAAAAATATCCATCTCGCCACCGGCCGCGCCGCTGTAATCAAAATAATTCTTGTTTTGAATGGACTTGATTTTGGGTTGGACCATAGCAATATTTGAATCTTCACGCATTGCGCTAAGCATTTCAACAAGAAAATTTTCGGGCATCACTGTATCATTGTTCAACAGCAAAATAAATTCTGTTTCACTTATCAAAATACCCTGGTTACAGGCACCGGCGTAACCCAGGTTTTTGTCATTTTCAATAATCCCGACCAGCGGAAAATTTTCCCGAACAAAATCCACACTGCCATCGGATGATCCATTATCTATTAAAATGGTATCAAATTCCCTGAATGTATTATTATATAGTGAAAGCAGGCACTCTTTTAATATTTCAATACCATTAAAATGAGGAATAATTACGGTTATTTTGTTCATGGATCTCATTAACCAATTTTAAACATTGCCAAACGGTCAGCATACTCTGTTGATATTTTTTTTCTGATATCGGCGTTTTCTGTTTTTCTTAGATGAGGATCCTGATCAATAAGATTAAAGGCATCCATCCTTGCCAGTTCGAGGGTTTCCCGATCGCGCACCGGGTTTGCTAATTTAAACGCGGGCAGTCCGCTTTGTTTCCTTCCGAAAAAATCGCCCCAACCACGGATTTCCAGATCCTTTTCGGAAATAACAAAGCCATCTGTTGTTTCCGTCATTACTTTTAGGCGCTCTTTCCCAACATCACTGATATTATAAGCTGTTTTTAAAATGCAGTACGATTGCTTTTCTCCGCGACCAACCCGTCCTCTAAGCTGGTGTAGCTGAGCCAACCCAAAGCGCTCGCTATGCTCAATTATCATTAAGGTGGCATTTGAAACATCCACACCTACTTCAATAACTGTCGTGGATACAAGAACATGAATTTTGCCATCCTTAAAAAGCCTCATTACTTCATCTTTTTCGTTTGCTTTCATTTGGCCATGAATCAAACCGACTTTGAAATCCTGGAAAACGGTTTGCAATTGCACATAACCCTCTGTAGCTGCTTTTAAATCCATCTTCTCACTCTCTTCCACGAGAGGATAGACAATATATACCTGCTCACCTTCCGACAAACGTTCTTTGGCAAAATCATAAATTCTGGCACTCTGATTATCAAAGCGCCAAACTGTCTTTATTGGTAGTCTATTTGCCGGCATCTCATCGATTGTGGAGACGTCCAGTGAGCCGTAGGCTGTCATTGCCAGGGTTCTTGGGATAGGAGTCGCTGTCATGACCAGCACATCAGGCTCAGGACCTTTACTGATCAAAGCTCCTCTTTGCAGCACACCAAAACGATGCTGTTCATCGATAATTACAAGACCCAGTTTTGCAAACTGCACCGACTGCTGAAATAGAGCGTGTGTTCCTATTACAATTGTATTTTTATGTTCTTTTATTTGATTTAATATTTCAGATCGTTCACTTTGTGTTTGGCCTCCTTTTAATAAGATCAGCGCCACGCCAAACGGTCCTAAAACATTCCGTAAATTGTTGAAATGCTGTTCTGCTAAAATTTCTGTTGGTGCCATTAGTGCCGCCTGGTGTCCGTTATCAATGCAAATTAATGCTGACATAATTGCAACCAGGGTTTTTCCTGAACCTACATCCCCCTGCAGCAATCGATTCATCGGATAATCTGCCTTCATATCTATGCGGATTTGTTTAACTACTTTCTTCTGTGACATAGTCATGTCAAAAGGCAGAGACATATAGAATTTCTCCAGCAACGTACTTTTTTCTGAGAAGGATATTCCCTGAGGCTTTTCCTGCAAATGCTTTCTCTGCAATGCAAATAATAACTGCAGGTAAAAAAACTCCTGGTATATGAGGCGATTAAGGGCTTGTTCTAATATAGCGCCATTTGAAGGAAGATGGATTTCTTTGTAAGCCTGATTTATTTCAATAAATCCTCTTTCTTTTTTTATCCAGGCAGGAAAATCTTCATCATATACTTTATTATATTTTTCAAAAATCTGGAAAAATATTTTGCGAAATGTTGTGGAATTTATACCCGCTTTTTTAAAACTTTCATTACTGGAATAGAAAGGCAAAATACGTCCTGTATTTTTCATGCTGTCAAAGTCATCATCATCCAGCTTGTCATAATCAGGATGAGTTATTTGATATCCACGATAATATTTTAATTTGCCTGAAAGAGAAATCCATTCTCCTACTTTAAATACTTTTTTAAAATAGGAAACTGAATTAAACCAGACGCCATCTAAAATACCCTTGCCATCACTGATTGTTATATAAAAAAAAGGCTTTCTGGCGCGCTTAATCCCAACAGCTTCTATTTTTCCAATGACAGTAACTTCCTGTTCATCCTGTAATTTATTCAAAGGTAAGATATTACTGCGGTCTATATAGTTTCTAGGGAAATAGTTCAACAAATCATGGATGGAATTCAAACCCTGCATACTTAAAATTTCAGCCCTTTTAGGGCCTATGCCTTTAAAATATTGCAGTTCAAAAGTACTGTGGTCTTCTGCCATAGGGTTTAATGCAGATTTTAATTTGGGGATTTTTGACGAAGAATCCGGCCATCATCAAGTTCAATTAATCGCGATGCGCTTGCTGTCATATGTTCATTATGGGTAACGATTATCAATGTTAAACCAAGATTTTTGTTGAGATCTAAGAGCAGGTTATATAAGGCTTCACCATTATTTTTATCAAGATTACCGGTGGGTTCATCAGCTAAAACCATTTGCGGTTTATTAACTATGGCCCTGGCAACCGCTACCCTTTGCTGTTCGCCACCTGATAGTTCGCTTGGTTTATGATCCAGTCTGTGGGATAAGCCAACTAATTCCAGGAGATGTTCAGCATATTCCCTGGACTTCTCGCCACTACCATTAATAATAGCCGGCATAAGAACGTTTTCCAATGCACTGAATTCGGGTAATAAATGATGGAACTGAAAAACAAAGCAGTATTATTTCCAAGTCTTACTTACTTCACTTAATAGGAAAACCTTTCATTTCTACCCACAACAAACAGAAAGAAAGAAAGAAAAAAAAAAGAGGAAGGAAGAAAGAAAGAAAGAAAGAAAGAAAGAAAAAAAAAAAAAAAAAAAAAAAAGAAAGAAAAAAAAAAAGAAAAAAAGAAAAAAAAAAAGAAAGAAAGAGAGGATCATTTTTAGTACAGAAGACGACGAAGAAGAAAAAGCCGACG
>CAVRRG010000012.1:0-10633 GCA_963723365.1 Calditrichota bacterium
TATACATTTTACAATTATAAAAGTAATATAAAAAAAATGGACAAACGAATGAATTCAAAAAGTGATAAACAGATAAATATTGAACTTGGTGAAAAAGAAGCTGAAGGTACCTACAGCAACTTAGTGCTTATCAGCCATTCACCTGCTGAATTTGTTTTTGATTTTATCCGGGTAGTGCCCGGAAAACCAAAAGCAAAAGTATATTCCAGGATTATTATGGCACCGCAGCATTCCAAAGGATTACTAAACGCATTGCAGGATAATATCAGCAAATATGAGCGCCAGTTTGGAGAAATAAAACAAATTGCCGGTCCTCCCAAAGTATCGCCAACCACTGTTGATGTTAAAAATTAATGATCCTTACAAATGGATTATAAGAAAAATTTAGAAATCACAGAAGAAAAGATCGCTGCAGCGGCATATAGATCAGGTCGAAATGCTAATGATATTAAGCTACTGGCGGTGAGTAAGGTTTTTCCTGTTGAAGTAATTCTGGAAGTTTATAATTTAGGATTAAGGCTTTTTGGAGAGAGCAGGGCACAGGAATTACGAGATAAAATAACACAGCTTCCCCAGGATATCCATTGGCATTTTATTGGCCCCTTGCAATCCAATAAAATAAAATATGTAGTCCCGAATGCTGATTTGATCCATGCGGTTGATACATTTAAGCTGGCACAATCAATTGCAGAAGATGGCAAAAAAAGAGGATTACAACCCGCTGTTCTTATTGAAATAAATACAAGCCGGGAAGAGGCCAAAAAGGGCTTCACAATAGAAGAAACGCAAGAGGCAGTTCTGCAGATAGCTGAGATTGAAAATCTAACTGTAAAAGGTTTGATGACTATGGCCCCTTTTAGCGACGATTCTCTTCAGATAAGAAAATCTTTTTCTATACTTAGAGAAAAATTTGACGAAATCAGTAAATATGCGGACAGTACGCAATTTAAAACGCTTTCTATGGGTATGTCCGGTGATTTTGAAATAGCTATTGAGGAAGGAAGCACGCTTGTTCGTATTGGAACAGGAATTTTTGGTCCAAGAAGGAGGAAAGAGTGAAGTTAACGCCCATTGAAATAAAAAATCAGGAATTCAAAAAAGGTATGCGGGGTTATGATACTGTTGAGGTTGATACTTTTATTGAATTGCTTGCTGATAAATACCAGGAATTGCTAAATGAAAATGAACAACTTTTAAAACAAAACCTGGTAATGGAAACAGAGTTGGCCAATATTAAAGATGTGGAAAAAACATTAAAACAAACCTTGCAAAATGTACAGGAAAATTCCCAGGTATCTAAGGAGAATTCTCAAAAAGAAGCTGGTCTTTTAATAAAGGAAGCAGAGCTGGCAGCAGCGCAAATCAGGGAAAAGGCCAGGATGCAGGTTCTAAGAATGAAAGAAGAATTAGTAAACCTTCAAAATCAAAAACATAGTTTTATATCGCGACTGACGCATGTTCTTGCATCTCAAATGGAATTACTGGAAGTACTGAAAACAGATGATATAGACTTAAGTAAATTGAAAAGCAGGACAAAGCCAATTCAAAGAAATATCCCCAATCAACAGCAGAACCCATCAAAACCTAATCCTGTTAAAACATCAGCAGATGTTCCAGCTCCAAACCTGGAAAACCCCGAAAAAAAAAATCTGTTAAATGATGTTTTTGGGGGAATTAAAGAAAAATAATTTTTTAACCCGGGAGAAACCATGAAGTTTAAGTTTTTTGCCATTTGTTTGCTATGTACCCTTTTTCTGTTTAATTGTTCTGCTAATAAATCTTTGACGTCTTCGCAGTCTTCAGTAGTAATTCATCTTAAAGACGGCTCTAAAAAAGAAGGTCTTGTTATAAAACGCGAGGGTGAAAACCTGATGTACATGGATTCAGAAACTCATGGTAAAGAATTAGTCAGTATTTCTGATATTAAGAAATTATCAAAAGCGCCGGTACTATATGATTTTGAAGCTCACCCTATGCCAAATTCGGCCATTAGTGCGGAAAAAGGCTGGAATAACACATTGTTATATGGTGGTGGTGGTTTAGTTTTAGGGGTTGCTGTTGGTTTTGGTGTAGGATTAATTGCGTTTGAAGCATCCGGAGAACGAAGCGCTTTGACACTGAGCATGGCAGCTTTTACACTCGCGGGTGGTGTGTATTTTGGAATAATTGGTATGGACGAGGATTATGATGAGGCGGTATTTAATGTCAGGCAAAAAAGGTATGCGATAAGCAAGCAAAAACGGGATAAGGAAATTGAAGAAGCAAAACGAGACCTGAAAGATAGCCAAAAAAAGAAAATGGAACTAAAAAAGAAAATTAAGGAAAAGAAAAAGGACTAATGGCTTCTTTTAACATTGAAGAATATCGTCAGCAGATTTCTGAAACCAAGACATTCTTAAAAAAGCAATTAAAAGCTGCACCGCACGTTGGAATTATCTTAGGTACGGGTTTGGGCAAACTGGTATCCGAAATCGATATTTTGCAGGAAATTGAATATAAAAATATCCCAAACTTCGCTTTATCTACTGTTGAAAGCCATGCCGGCAAACTTATCCTGGGTCAACTTTCCGGGAAAACAGTTCTGGCTATGCAAGGTCGCTTTCATTATTATGAAGGTTATTCCATGCAGCAAATTACTTTTCCTGTGAGAATTATGCATGAACTGGGAATTAAATCGCTTATTATTTCCAATGCCTGCGGGGGAATGAACCCGCAGTTTGCTGCAGGAGATATTATGCTTATCGACGATCATATAAATCTTATTGGTGATAATCCTTTAATTGGTCCAAACCTGGACGAATACGGTCCTCGTTTTCCAGACATGTCTGAACCGTACTCCAAAGAATTACTGCAGTTAGCAGAAGAGACAGCACTGGAACAAAGAATAATTCTAAGAAGGGGCGTTTACCTTGCGGTTAGCGGTCCTAATCTGGAAACCAGGGCTGAATATCGCTTTTTACGCGCAACGGGAGCAGATGTTGTTGGTATGTCCACTATACCGGAAGATATAGTTGCAGTGCATATGGGGATGAAAGTTTTAGCTTTTTCTGTAATAACAGATGAATGTTTCCCCGATGCTTTAAAACCGGTTAGTGTCAAGGAAATATTAGCCACTGCTGCCAAAGCGGAGCCTAAACTTACTTTATTAATGAAAGAAGTTGTAGGACGTCTATAATCTTTTTAAATTAAAGACTTGGTGCCATCATTTACTTGAATTTCAGGTGATTCTTTTTAGTAATTGATGGCATCATTCTATTTTTAAATGAAGTTAATTTGGATTAAATAAATGTTTCGCGAAGTATCTAACAAAGTAAGTTTACCAGAGCTGGAAAAGAAAGTTCTTAAAAGCTGGCAGAAAAATAAGATATTTGAGAATAGCTTAGAGCTCAGTAAAAATAAACCGCCATTCATTTTTTATGAAGGGCCGCCAACAGCTAACGGCCGTCCGGGAATCCACCACGTTATGGCCCGCACTATAAAGGATGTAGTCTGCCGTTATAAATCGATGAAGGGTTTTCATGTACCGCGCAAGGCGGGTTGGGATACGCATGGGCTTCCTGTTGAAATAGCCGTAGAAAAAGAACTTGGTCTTATTCAAAAAAATCAGATTGAAGAATTTGGAATCGACAAATTCAATAAAGCCTGCCGTAAATTGGTTGATAAACATATTGAAATGGATGATGGCTGGCGCACCCTTACCGATAGAATGGGTTACTGGCTGGATATGGATCATCCCTATATCACTTATCAAAATAATTATATAGAATCTATTTGGTGGGCTTTGAAAACCATATACGATAAAGGACTTATTTACAAGGGTTTTAAAATTGTCCCGCAATCTCCTACTATTGAAACACCGTTAAGTTCTCATGAATTGTCTCTTGGATATCGCGAAGTTAAAGATCCCAATTGTTTTGTTAAACTTAAAATTTTAGAAACAAAAATTGACGCTTTAAAGAGCGCACAGATAATGGTATGGACTACCACACCGTGGACACTTATCTCTAATACGGCGTTGGCTGTTGGTGTGGATATTGATTATGTACTCATATCGAATAAGCGAATTGTAAAAAGTGGTGATCAAAAAGTTGAAAGAAAAGATCAATTGATTTTGGCCAAAGAGAGATTACCTATAATTGATGGCGAATATAAGATAATTGCGGAATATAAAGGTAAAGATCTTCTGGGAATTGTTTATGAACAAATGTTCGATTTTGTAAAAATTGACCGAGCTAAGCATCCAAATGCTTTAACTGTATTGCCGGCTGATTTTGTTTCAACAGAAGATGGTACCGGAGTAGTGCATATGGCACCGGCTTTTGGCGCGGACGATTATGAAATGTCTAAACTGTTTGATTTACCTTTTTTGCAGCCTGTAACGCCTGGTGGGAAATTTGTTGAGGGGATTGGGGAATTCTCGAACAGGCCTGTTAAAACATTTACATATGGTGACGGTCATAAGGAAGAGGGTGTAGATAAAGATGTGCTGTACTCGCTAAAAAAGATGGGCAAGCTTTACAAATCTTCTTTTGACTATGTGCATAGTTATCCGCATTGCTGGAGAACTGAAAATCCAATTATTTATTATGCCCGTTCATCCTGGTTTATAAAATCTCCTGAATATAAAGACAGGATGTATGACTTAAATACTGAGATAAACTGGCAGCCGCCGGAAATTGGCAGCGGTCGCTTTGGAAACTGGCTGGCAGAAGCCAAAGAGTGGTCATTATCGCGCGATAGATATTGGGGGACCCCTCTGCCTATATGGGTATCTGAAGATGGTGAGGAGCATTTTGCGATCGGCTCAATAGCTGAATTGAAAAAAGGGTACTTTGTGAAAGATGATGGATCAAAAATTCCGGTAGCGGATTTAGAAAGTGAGATTGATTTACATCGGCCATTTGTTGACAATATTGTTTTTGAGAAAAATGGTAAGACATTTAAAAGAACACCTGAAATTATTGATGTCTGGTTTGATTCCGGTAGTATGCCATTTGCTCAATTACACTATCCTTTTGAAAATAAAGATCTTTTTGATCAAAGCTTTCCAGCAGATTTTATTGCCGAAGGCGTAGATCAAACGCGCGGCTGGTTCTATACTCTTCATAATATAGCAACTGTTTTATTCGACAAGCCGGCCTTTAAAAATATTATCGTAAATGATCTTATTTTGGATAAGCAGGGTCAGAAGATGAGCAAATCTAAGGACAATGTTGTTTTTCCAAATGAGATAATGGATAAATATGGAGCCGACTCCCTGCGCTGGTATTTTATGTCTTCAAGTCCACCATGGATTCCCAAAAAATTTGATTCGGATGGTGTTGCTGAGGTGCAGAGAAAATTTATTAATACTTTGTTAAACAGCTATTCTTTTTTTGTACTTTATGCTAATATTGACCAGTTTAATCCGGACGATAAAACAATTCCCGTTGCTGAGAGGGCGGAAATAGATCGTTGGATTCTTTCCAGGCTATATTCTATTACTGAGCAGGTCATTGGATTACTTGATAATTATGACCTTACAAAGGCTTCACGGGTCATTTCCGATTATCTTCTTGATGATGTTTCTAATTGGTACGTGAGGCGGAACAGGCGCCGTTTCTGGAAATCTGAAGTTGGGGATGACAAAATCTCCGCCTACCAGACCTTGTACGAAGTATTGATTACAATTACAAAACTAACGGCACCTTTTGCACCCTTTATCAGTGATGAGATATTTTTGAACCTTAACAGGGACAAGTCATTAAAAAGTGTGCATCAGGCCGCATTTCCAGAGGTTAATGCAGACAAAAAACAATTTATAGATAGTAAACTGGAAGAAAAAATGGCTTTGGCACAAAAAATTGTTTCCAATGCCAGGGCTCTGCGTAATGAAGCCCAAATTAAAGTAAGACAGCCGTTGAGTGAAATTGTCGTTAATAGCGAAAACCCGGTTGATCATAAATATGCAAAAGAGCTGGAAAATATTATTTGTGAAGAATTGAATGTAAAATCTATAAGAATTGCCGATAATAGTTCTGATATCGTTACTCTTGCAAGTAAGGCGAATTTTAAACAATTAGGTGCGCGGGCCGGGAAATTGATGGGACAGTTAGCCGCAGAAATAAAAGGATTGGATAAAGCGAAGTTAGATAAATATCTGGCAGAAGGACATTTGGCATTAGATATAAATCATCATAAGTTTGAATTGCTGGAAAATGATATTGAAATTGTCACAGAAGCTAAAGAGGGATTTGAAGCCCGGAAAGACAAAACACTGATTGTTGCTATTAACACTGTTTTAAGCGATGAGTTGCTAACAGAAGGATTAGCCAGAGAATTTGTGAACCGTGTACAAAATTTGAGGAAAGATGCCGGTTTTGAGGTGACAGACCATATAATTATTGAGGTAGAGAATGGTGAAAATGATATTCATCAAAAACTATTAAATCAAAAGCAATATATTTGTAATGAAACTTTGGCGAAAGAAATAAAATTTAATAAATTAGAGTTTGGATTTATTCAGGAAGTAAGCATAAACGAAATAAAATTGAAAATAGGACTATCGAAAGTTGAAATTTAAGGAGCAAGAATAATGGCAAAAATGAATAAAGGGGATTTAGCTTTTTTTAAAGATCTGTTGTTAAAGAACCGCACAAAAGTAGCTAAAAACCTTGATTATTTGAGATCAACGGTTCTCGATTCGACGACAAAGGAAGCATCAGGGGATCATTCATCTTATTCATTCCATATGGCAGACCAGGGTACGGATGCTATGGAAAGAGAAAAATCTTTCATGTTTGCTGCCAGGGATGAAAAATATTTAAAACAGATTGATGAGGCACTGGAAAGAATAGAAAACGGCACGTATGGTATTTGCCGCATTACTGGAAAGTTGATACAAAAAGAAAGACTTATCGCTGTTCCTACAACCACCATCAGTGTTGATGCAAAAAATGCTGAAAAGAAATAATCTCTCAAAAAAACATATAGCAATTATAATTATTTCCATTTTAGCGCTGGACCAGATTACTAAATATGTAACCAAGACATATATGACTATTGGTGAACATATTGAAATTCTGGGCAATTTTTTCATGTTAACCTATGTCGAAAATCCGGGAATGGCCTTTGGTTTAAAAATGGACAACGATACCATTTTTCTCTCCCTTTCCTTGATTGCCGCTTTATTAGTTTTTTATTATTTATATAAATTGCACGATGAAGAATGGCCTCTGCAATTAGCTATTTCTATGATTACAGCAGGGGCGATTGGCAATTTGACCGATCGCTTTTTGAGAGGAAGTGTTGTAGACTTTTTAGATTTTGAATTTTTTGATATAACCATCCCCGCCTTTAGCTTTCTTGGAATTGATTTTTCAGGATACCCAATGACCCGCTGGCCTGTTTTCAATGTTGCAGACATGGCCGTTTCTGGTGGAATGATAATCATATTTACATTTATAATATTAAAAGGTGATCCTTTAAAAGAATCGTCAAAAAAATCCACAGAAACAACCTCCCATGCCGGGTAAAGTAATTACCATTATCGAGAAGGATTCTAATCAGCGTCTCGATAATTTTCTCTCAACAGCATTTCCAAAACATACCCGTTCCTATTTTACAAAACACATTAAGTCCGGCGAGATACGTGTTAATTCGCAGCAGGTTAAGCCGGGCTATATTCTGCAGATTAATGACAATGTTGAAATTGATATCCAAAAACAGGTGTCCAATTTACAACCGGCGAATATAGCGTTGAATATTTTATTTGAAGATGATCAGCTTATGATAATCAATAAACCCGCCGGAATAACAGTCCATCCTGGTAAAGGTACAGCTGGAGATACTCTGGTTAACGCCTTGCTGTTTCATACACAAAACCTTGCCCTGCAAGGACAGAGCGAGCGTCCGGGCATAGTTCATCGTCTTGACAAATACACCTCAGGTTTGCTTATTATTGCTAAAAACGATGAAACTCATGTGGATTTACGTAAACAATTTGATGATAAAACGATAAAGCGCACTTATTGGGCTCTTGTATGGGGAGTCCCAAAAGAACATTCCGGCAGGATAGAAACACACATAGACCGCAGCAAGAAAGATCCGACAAAAATGGCTGTGGCAAAAACCGGCAAAAATGCCATCACCCATTGGGAGATAATAAAAGAATATAATTATTTTTCCTTGCTAAAACTTAATCTTGAGACAGGCAGAACCCATCAAATAAGGCTTCATATGAACTGGATGGGCAATCCAATAGTCGGCGATCCTGACTATAATGGACGCGAGACACAGCTGGCGCGTCTGCCCGAGAATTTAAGAAAAAGGGGTCAGCATCTGTTGAAGTTGCTTTCCAAACAATTTTTGCATGCCAAAATACTAGAGTTTATCCATCCTGTTACAAAAGAAAAAATGCTTTTTGAGTCTGAGTTGCCTGATAATTTGAAAAATACTCTCGATAAGCTACCTGATTTAATGCTTCTTAATTAACGCTCTTATTCCGTAAGAGTTAAATAAATATATCCAGTTAATAAAGCAGAAGATAGGCCCAAAGTAATCTGTGAATATAAATCGAAGTCTTTAAATTTGTTTTTATACTTTTTAATTCCAGATGCGCTGGATGCATTTTTATAATCGCTGTAATATGAATCAGACAGCCGTTTCATATAGAATGAAAGCCAGTTTGCCGCAACGGCGCCCATTAAAATACCATCTTTTAAATACGATTTGACCTTGTAATTTTGTACAACTTCATTATTAATATAAGATGTATTAGAAAGTTGCTGGAGGTTTAAATTATCTTCATTATGAGATATGTTTTTTTCAAGAGAGTAAAACAGGGTATCAGCAGCACTAATTATAAGCTCATCTTCAACATAAATGCCGGGCCAGCTATAAGAAATTTGGGGCCGTGCTTTTAAAAGATATTTACCCGGTTTTAAAGAAATAATTTGATCCGAAGAATGCAGTGAATCATTAATTTGAATGACCCAGATTCTTGTATCAGGAAATTTTATAAAGCCGTCTCCCTGGCCATAACAAATAGAATTAAAAAGTATAAATCCAAGAAGCAGAAGAACAAACCTATTCATTTAGTTCCTTTGTTGTAAAAGTTAACAAAATCGTCGGTTCATGGGATATATAAATTCTATTGTTATAAAAGGAGGGCTGTGTCTTAAGGCGACCACCGAGTTTTATTTTTTGTAAAATGGCACCATTTTCTTTATCGAGGACATACAGTTTCTTCGAAAATGTTCCTGTTATTATTTTATTTTCTGATATCAATGGTGAAGCGCTAAATGGCGCCTGTAAGTCGGTTGTCCAAACCCGGGTAAAATTGGATTTATTAAGTTTTATCAATTTCCCATCAGAAAGGGGAACATAAATATGTTCTTTATCCATCGCCGGCGGAAGATATACAGGAGCATTATTTTTAATGCTGGATTTTATGTCGCCCGTTAACAGATCCATTTTAATTATGTCTCCATAATAGTTAGCAATAAAAATAACCTTTCCATCGGTCACGGGCGAAGCGTAAATAGCCCCATTAGTTTTTTGTGACCAATTCATTGTGCCGTTTTCCGGGTTGTAATTTCTTATAATACCGTTTTGGGCGGCAACTACAAGATTATTACCGAAAAGAGCCAGACTATTCTCTATATTTGCATCCAGCTGAAGTGTCCAGTTTTTTTTAGATGTCTTTATATTCAAAGAATAAATTGTTCCATTCTGAGCGGCATGAATAACAGAATTGTTAAATACAACCGGTGAACTTTTTGAAAACTTGCCTTCTAAACTCCAAAGAATAGATCCCTCGACCATATCATATACGATTAATCCATTATCACCCTTTATCACAGGGATAAATAAAATAGAATCACTTACTGTAGGGGCAGCTTCTATTCCAATTGTAAGCTGTTTCTTGGTAAATTTTTCGATGTTATCCAATTTACAAAAATAGAGGTAGCCATTCATGGTAGTAAACACCAGGTTTCCCGCGTATTGTAAAAAAGTGCTCGTGGGTAAGCCTGTTAAATCTTCTTCCTGATCCATTCTCAAAGAATCAAGCAAAACAAATTCCTGATAACTATCTCTCATAAAAGTATTGTTGGCAGTAGAAATTATGTTTTCGGAGGAGTGGCTTTCTCTACCTAGTTTTGGATATATACAAGAGGATGCCAAGACAGCAATTAAAAGAAAACTGATTAAAGATATAATTTTTAAGTTTAACAAATTATTTTCCTTTGTACATTTAAAAATCCCAGCCAAAAAAGAATTTAGTAAATAAACCTTTATCCGTCTTTTTAAAGGTTGTTGTCTTGCCGATATCCCATCTTAAAACTAGGAAACCGCCAAGCGGAAGCCGGATGCCCGGTTCCAAAACTTCCCATGGGATTACTTTCAAGGTTACTCTCAGTGGCCGCCGGCTATATCGAAGAAGAAAGCACCTCTAATCTGGTAAAATCCAAGAGAAAAGATAGGAAGCCTGACCCCGACTAAATCAATAAGAGGAAATCTGAATTCCTGGGACAATAAAAAAATACGTTTTCCTCTTCGCGAAAATATATCGTAACCTCTAAAATCCCAGCTTCCACCGAAAAAGAATAAGCGCGATTCTTTGCCTTCGTTAAATAACGATAGCGCTCTCACC
>CAVRRG010000013.1:0-16525 GCA_963723365.1 Calditrichota bacterium
GCCCGGTCGTCGAGGCGCGACATCAGGGTCTTGGCGATGGCCGGGATGTCCTCCCGGCGCTCGCGCAGGGATGGCAGCTCCAGGCTGACGACGGCGAGCCGAAAGTAGAGATCTTCGCGAAAGTTGCCGCGTTCGACCTCCAGCCTCAGGTTGCGCTTGCTGGCGGCGATGACCCGAATGTCGACCTTGATCTCCCGGCTGCCACCGACCCGGCGAAAGCTGCGTGACTCGAGCACGCGCAGCAGTTTCGGCTGCAGATCCAGGGGCAGTTCCCCCACCTCGTCGAGGAAGATCGTGCCGCCGCCGGCCAGCTCGAACGCCCCGGCGCGCTGTGCGTCGCGCCGGTGAAGGAGCCCTTTTCGTGGCCGAACAGCTCGCTCTCGATCAGGGTCCCGGGCGATGGCGCCGCAGTCGACCGACGACCAGGGGCTCCGCGCTGCGCCCGCAGGCTCGGGTGGAGGCGCGGGCCACGACGTCCTTGCCGGTGCCGGTTTCGCCGCGCACCAGGACCGTGGCGTCGGTAGGGCGCGACCCGCTCGAGCAGGCCGAAGATCTCGCGCATGCGCAGGGAGCGTCCCACGACCTCGCCGAAACTGCTGCGCTCGCTGGGCAGCAGCTCGATGCGCTCGGAAAAGGGGCGCAGCTTGAGCTCGACCTTGCCCACCGTGAGGGTCGCGCCGGGCTTGAGGTAGGCCTCCTTGACCTCGGCGCCGTCCATCAGGGTGCCGTTGGTGGACCCGAGATCCCGCACCAGGTAGCCCTTTTCGTCGCGCAGAAGCTCGCAATGGTGGCGGCTGACGGTCTCGTCGGTCAGGACGAGATCGTTCGCGTCGCTCTTGCCGATGCGAAACAGGTCCCGATCCATCGTGCGTTCCACGCCCCGCTGATCGCCGCTCAACACCAGGACGCTGCAGCGCGCGAGCGTGAGGACGCGA
This sequence comes from Calditrichota bacterium, assembly GCA_963723365.1. Taxonomy (GTDB): domain Bacteria; phylum Calditrichota; class Calditrichia; order Calditrichales; family J004; genus CAVRRG01. The sequence continues at coordinate 936 of CAVRRG010000013.1, forward strand.
TCCTCGCGGGCATGCTGGGTGCGCTCGCTGTGGCTCGTACTCGTCATCGCTCGTCCGCCTCGCTCAAGCGAAACCTCACGCCCTCCGACGGGACGCGGAGCTTCCGCGACCACGAAGCGATCTGGCCGTCCGCTGTTTCGATGGTAATTGCCACATCATACTGCCCCGGGCGCAGGGATGGCTTGTGGAGCAACAGTTTCCGCGGCTTGTCCGCGAGGTGGAACTCGATGCCCGCCAGGGGTTCGCTGCCGTCGATATAGGCAACGTTGATCCGTTTTGCGCTATCGTACGGGGAAGTGAGGTCGAAACGTACCTCCTGCTCCCTTGGAAGCTCTTGACTTGCATAGCCCCCAACCGCAGCCAGGCCAATCACCAGCACCAGGGGAGCTATCCGTCGACGGATGTCGCGTGAGAAATATGCGCGCATGCCAGGCGTGTTGCCTCCTGCCGGAACTTGATGGGGTAAAATCGGAGTGTTAATTTGTTCGAGTGCCTTGATGGGCCCCACCGAGGGGGCGTCTCGTCACATTTGGGCGGGAGTCGGGGGCGGGTCTTTGGGGCCACGCTGCCAGGGTCCTGCATAGGCAACGAGTCATGGTACGCCTGACCGACATTCTCGACAAAGTCACGGCCTACCATCCGACCGCCGATGCCGATCTGATCAACAAGGCCTACGTGTATGCCTCGCGCATGCACGAAGGGCAGATGCGCAAGAGCGGCGACCCGTACTTCATTCATCCGGTCAGCGTCGCGCACATCATCGCCGACATGCGGCTCGACGGCGCGAGCGTCTGCGCGGCCCTGCTGCACGACGTCGTCGAGGACACCGAGTGCCACGGAGCGGCGACATCGCGGCGCTGTTCGGCGAGGAGATCGCGTTTCTCGTCGACGGCGTCACCAAGCTCGGCAAGATCAACTTCACCTCGAAGGAGGACCAGCAGGCCGAGAACTTCCGCAAGATGCTCGTGGCGATGGCGCGCGACATCCGCGTGCTGCTGGTCAAGCTCGCCGACCGCCTCGACAACATGCGCACGCTCGAGCACATGAAGCCGGAGACCGCAGGAGCGCATCGCCCGGGAGACGCTCGAGATCTACGCGCCGCTCGCCAACCGCCTCGGCATCCAGTGGATCAAGAGCGAGCTCGAGGACCTGTCGTTCCAGCACCTCTATCCCGAAGCAGTACGCCGAGCTCGCGCAAGCGTCACGAAGAAGCGCGGCGACGCGACCGCGAGAAGTACATCGGCGACGTCGTGCAAGCGCATCCAGAGCGCATGCTCGCCGAGCGCGGCTTCGCGGCCGAGGTCGACGGGCCGCATCAAGGACCTCTACTCGCATCTGGCGGAAGATGAAGCGCCAGACAGTGCGACTTCGACCAGATCTACGACTTCATCGCGTTCCGCGTCGTCGTGGAGAACGTGGCCGACTGCTACGCGGCGCTCGGCGTCGATCCACTCGCAGTGGACGCCGATTCCCGGGCGCTTCAAGGACTACATCGCGCTGCCCAAGCCCAACATGTACCAGTCGCTGCACACCACGGTGATCGGGCCCGGGCAGCGAGCGCATCGAGGTGCAGATCCGCACCCGCGAGATGCACCGCGTCGCCGAGCACGGCATCGCGGCGCACTGGAAGTACAAGGAGAGCACGGGCGGGCTCGACGCCAAGGACGCGGCCAAGTTCGCCTGGCTGCGCCAGCTGCTGGAGTGGCAGCAGGAGGTCAAGGATCCGCGCGAGTTCCTCGAGACGCGTCAAGGTCGACCTCTTCAGCGACGAGGTCTACGTCTTCACGCCCAAGGGCGACGTGCGGGTGTTTCCCGCGCGGCGCCACGCCGATCGACTTCGCCTACGCGATCCACACCGAGGTCGGCGACCACTGTGTCCCTATCCTGATTATAACCTTGAAGAGGTTGCCCGTTACGCCCGTGAAAAAGGGGTCGAGATAATAATGCATCATGAAACATCGGCCGCGCCAAGAACGTATGAGCAGCAATTGGATACAGCTTATGCGCTTATGAGTAAACTTGGAATACATTCTGTTAAAACAGGCTATGTTGGCACTATAATTCCAAAGGGAGAATACCACCATGGCCAGTGGATGGTAAACCATTATCGCAAAGTTTTAAAGAAGGGTGCAGAATCCAAAGTTGCAATTAATGCCCACGAGCCTATAAAAGCAACAGGTATAAGACGAACATATCCAGTCGCTATTTCACGGGAAGGGGCACGGGGCCAGGAATACAATGCCTGGGCAGATGATGGTGGCAATCCACCTGAGCATATTTCGATTATAGCTTTTACGCGCATGTTAGCGGGTCCTTTTGATTTTACGCCTGGTGTATTCAATATCAAACTTGACCCCTATAAACCTGATAACCAAATCAATACTACTCTGGCCCAACAATTGGCCCTTTACGTGGTAATCTATAGCCCAATCCAGATGGCTTGTGATTTGATTGAAAATTATCAAAACCAGCCGGCTCTGCAATTTATTCGTGATGTTGGTGTGGATTGGGAACAAACAAAGGTTTTGAATGGCGAAGTTGGCGATTTTGTAACAATTGCCCGTCAGGAAAGAGATACCGGTAATTGGTTTATTGGCAGCATTACAGATGAGAATGAAAGATCAATTACAATTGATTTTGATTTTCTTGATAAAGGTAAAAAGTATCAAGCAATTATTTATCAGGATGGCCAGGATGCACATTATGACAGTAATCCAACAAGCTTACAAATCTCCGAAGAAGTGCTAAATAGTGATAGTTTAAAATCATTCAAGTTGGCTGCAGGCGGCGGGTTAGCAATTAGTTTAAAAGTCGAAAAGTAAATAAAATAAAGAAAAGGCTAATAGCATATGATAAAAGTAACAGTGGAACCATTTAATTTTATTGGTATTTCCGTGAAGACGACAAATGAGGATGGTAAAGCAGCTCTTGATTTAGCAAAGTTATGGCATCGTTTTCATGCCGAAAAAATTATGTCGAAAATTCCTCATAAAGCTGATAATGAAATTTATGCCCTTTATACAGATTATGAGGGCGATTATACAAAGCCATATAAAGCAATGATCGGCTGTAAAGTTAATGATGTGTTGGTAATACCCCAGGGAATGGAAAGTAAAAACATAAAAGGTGGTGATTATCTTATGTTTAGCCCGCGTGGAAAACTCGTTGAAATTGTAATGAACGAGTGGATTAAAATCTGGGGCACGGAATTTGACAGGGCATATACAACTGATTTTGAAGTTTACGGAAAAAAAGCCAGAGATCCTGAAAATGCTCAGGTAGATATTTACGTTTCCATTTAAGTCTAAAAATGGTTTAAATAGATAAAACCCAAAGCAACAAAAGTCAGAATTATATAACCCGGAACAATAAAGGGTAAAACTTTTTGCGGAAGAAATAAATCAAAAAACCCCTTATTGTCGCCTATTTTATTTTGAATTATTGTTAGCGGACACCCTTTAAAAACCATTAAAACAATACCTTCAATTATAATAGCTGTTAAGCAAAAATAGACCTTCCAATCCAGTGGTCCGGCAAAAGCTGCATAATAAATATAGATTAGGCAGGCAATAAAAAAAGATCCTATTAAAATGTGAATAAAACGCCAAACAATTAACATCGTTATTCCTTCTAAATATCCGGTCTATAAATTTCCATATTAATTTCAGGATTTTGAATTTCAGTAAAACCGAATTGTTTATATAATCCGTGAGCATCAACTGTGGCCAATGTCCATTTTCGTAATCCCTGTAATTTAGGATGAGATCGAATTTCATGCATTAGCCATTTAGACAAACCCTTTCCACGATATTCTTCAAGTATAAAAACATCCGCCAGATGAGCAAATACAGCAAAGTCGGTAATAAGCCTTGCAAAACCAATCTGGCTATCTTTGTAAAATACCCCGAAAGTAAAAGAATTATTTACAGCCTTTTTCATGACTTCAAATGTTATATCTTTTGCCCAATATGAGTTTGTAAGGAAGCCGTGAATAACATCAAGTTGCAGCTTGCTACGGTCAGTACTTATTATAAAATCTTCTTCTTTCAGTTTGTCAATTAGTTTTTGTACTTCCAAAAATGTCTCCTCGAGATTAATATTTTCCCTATTTTAGTTTAAAAATAAAATTATTTATAGTTAGAATCATATATCAAAAACAATCTTTTTGGACAGGATAACTGGATTTATTTTATTTCATCTTATCAATAGAGCATTAATTTTCACTCTTTTAGAATAATTCATTAAACAATCATATATTCTTATAAATTCTATTTTCATGTTAATCCTGTCTATTTCTTGCACTCGAGGTATCATATGAAACTATTTGACTAATGCCAGAATTTATAAAAAAAGATTTTAAATCAATTCTAAATAAATATAAATATTTAGATAGCTGGTTTTGGTGTCGTTACAGTATTAATCCTTATAATGGGTGTCAGTTTGGATGTGTATATTGTGATTCCAGAAGTCAAAAATATCATTTACCATTGGATTTTGAAAATAAAATTACAATTAAAAATAATGTCGCAACTTTATTGGATAATAAACTCTCCCGTGCGCGGACTTTATTGGCAGACGTTGTTGTTCTTTCCGGCACAACGGACCCGTATCAACCCGCCGAGAGAAAATTCAGAAACACACGTCAATGCCTGGAGGTGCTGCTTAAGCATAAATATCCGGTTCATATAATTACGAAATCTACATCAGTTTTAGACGATCTGGATATTTTACACCAAATAGCAAAACAAACCTGGTGCTCTATATCTCTGACAATCACAACCCCCAAAAAAGAAATAGCCAAGTTTTTGGAAAAAGGTGCACCCTCCCCGGAAGAGAGATTTTTTGTGATAAAAGAAGTAAAACAAAAAGCACCTGATATTCAATGCGGCGTTCTTTTGATTCCGATCGTTCCTCATTTAACGGATAATGAAGAAGATCTTCTTGAAATAGTTAAACAAAGTAAATTCTGTAATGCAGACTACCTCCTTTTTGGCTCGGGAATGACCCTCAGAGATATGCAGGCAAACTGGTTTTTAAAAAAGCTTATAAAAAATTATCCTAATCTTAAAAAAAAATATGAGCTGCTTTATAATTTTAATTTTTCTGAAAATATGTATAATGGAAATTACGGCCCCTTAAAAAGCTACACTAAAAAAGTAAATTTGAAATTATTGGCCTTTTGTAAAGAGGCTAATCTCAATTATAGGATAAAGCGATACATCCCTGCTGATTATAGAAGAATAAATTACCTAATCGCCGAGAAATTTTTAAATGCTTCATACAAGAATCAAATTATTGAAAAACAGTGGAAAAAGTCTTACTGGGCAGGACATGATATTCAAAATTTAAAAGAATCTTTAGTTGATCTCGCACAAAAAAATAATTTACAAAGTTTAAAAAATGTGGATAAGCAAGTAGAAGGATACGTGTTGCAATTTATTAAAGAATTGTCATGAATATGCAGGATAACACAAAAAGTTATTTCTATACATCGTTAGCCATCCTTTTTTGGGCAACAGCGGCAACAGCTTTTAAAATTGCCTTAAGACATACTACGCCATATCTCCTGTTGTTTTATAGTGCTTTGTTTTCAACGCTCATTATTTTTTTTATTATGATTTTTCAAAAAAAAATACACTTGTTAAAAGCACTAAAACTAAAAGATTTAAGAGTAATTGCGATTTTAGGATTTTTGAATCCCTTTGGATTTTATGTGGTTGTTTTTCACGCTTATGATCTATTACCGGGCCAAATAGCTTTGACCTTAAATTTTTCCTGGCCGGTTATGTTAACAATTCTTTCAATTCCAATCTTAAAACAACAACTGAATATAAAACAAATTATCGCGGTTCTGATCAGTTTTTTAGGTGTTATAATTATTTCCAGCAAAGGCCAGATGTATACCCTTAAGGGCGTTAATTCTTTTGGAATTTTCTTAGGAGTATTGAGCACTTTTATCTGGGCTACTTTTTGGCTGTACAACGTTAAAAATAAAAATGATACTGTTGTAAAATTATTTTTAGGTTTTGCTTTTGGCACAATCTATACTGTCCTGTTCAGCCCTTTGTGGGGTGGACTAAAATACATATCATTAAGCGCTTTGTATCCGATTATTTATATAAGTTTTTTTGAGATGGGTATTACTTTTGTGATATGGCTACTTGCCCTAAAACATGCTTCAAATACGGCAAAAGTGAGTAATTTGATTTTTATTTCACCCTTTCTCTCATTGCTATTTTTACGGATATTCCTGGGCGAGGAATTGTACCTCTCAACTTTTATAGGATTGGTCCTTATTGTGACAGGAATACTTTACCAGCAGCGAAAATAAAAAAGGACCTTGTTAAGGTCCTTAATCATTTATTTATAAACTTCTATGGTTTTAATTATAACAGGTTTCAAAGGCCGGTCTTTACTGTCCTTTTTACTACTGGCAATTTTGTCTACTACTTCTAATCCTTTGCTAACCTCGCCAAAAACCGTGTATTGATTATTTAGACTCGGATAGTCTGCATGCATTATAAAAAATTGAGACCCGGCACCGGCATTTACGTTGCTCGTTCTGGCGGTTGATAAAACGCCACGCTTATGGTTGGTATCATTAAATTCATGAGGCATCATTGCAATTGGACCGCCGCTGCCATAGCTGTCTTTGTTATTTGTTTTTGAATTTGGATCACCACCCTGAATCATAAATCCTGAAATGACTCTGTGGAATTTAGTATTATTATAAAAGCCAGCCTCGGCGCGGGTAATAAAAGTGAAACAATGTAAGGGGGCCTTCTCAGGATAAAACTTTACTTCAATATCGCCCATATTTGTTTTGATACGAGCTTTAATACCCTGCAGCTTGCTCCCTAAAAACAAAAACTTATCATCACTTTGCCGCATCTTTGACATCATTGTCTTTTGCTTGTCCACCTGCTCTTTGAGCTGAATTATTTCGTCTTCAAACTTCTGAGTTTCGCAGCTGGTTAAGGAAAAGGCTCCTGCCATCATTAGAAAAATTAAAAATCTCATAAATCCTTTCTCCGTTCTTTATGTTCTATAAAAATTAAATGTAGTGCATAATTTATGCAACAATAACATATTTTGCCGTATTTTATACATGAGAATACTGGGTTTCATAATAAATAAGGAACAAAATGACTTTTTTGAAAATAGCGGGATTATTCTTTGTAGCGCTTTTAATTAGCTGCGATGTGAATATAAATAAAAATTTCAATATTGCCGATAAATCTATCATTGAGAATGATCTTATAGCCATAAATGGTACTATTAATATTGGAAGAGATTGCCTAGTTGAAGGGACGTTAAGTTCAATAAACGGCAATATTTTGATTGAAGAGAATAGTAAAGTTTATGGTGATATCAGCACTGTAAATGGCAGTATTACTTTGAATAATGATACGCATGTTGAAGCCAATATTCAATCTGTAAACGGCTTTATTCAAATCGGGCAAAATAATTTTACGGATGGGAATATTTCTAATCTTAATGGAATGATAAGTATTGGCAGCCAATCAGAAATTAAAGGGGATATTTCTAATATCAGCGGGGATATTGAATTGACTCATACAATAATTAAAGGGGATATTTATTCTAATTTTGGAGACATCTATATTGAAAACAATTCTGAGATCGAAGGATCAATTATTATAGAAGATAATAATGAAATTCCGGAAAAGCTTAGGAGAGTAAAAATTATTCTGGCTGATAATTCGATAGTAAAAGGCGATTTAAAAAACACGAACCGCGAGGTATTGGTTTCATTGTTCCTGGAACCCGGCAGCAGAATTAATGGCTCAATAACAGATGTTGAAATGGTAAACAGCAAAGAGGAATTAGAAGATTTTTAGAAATCCTGTTATAAGATCTCATAGATTTTAAAGAAATTTGATAATTCTATGAGAAATTCCCTGTTTTAAATAGAGTATATTCAGACTTATTAAAAACGGGAATTTAATGTCTGCAACATATAAATATATTATATATGGATTGTTTTTGCTCATTGTTGGTTATTTGAGCTTCAATCACACTTTACAAAACACTCCCCTTAAAATAAATGCGAAAAATAGTTCCAACGCTTTTGTGGTTTTTGAACTATTTACTTCTCAGAGCTGCTCCAGCTGCCCTGCGGCAAATGACCATCTAAAGAATCTGTTAAAAGAAATCAAAGAGAAAAATCTTCCGGTTTATCCGCTTGCTTTTCATGTAGACTACTGGAATCACCTGGGCTGGAAGGATACTTTCAGCAAGCAAAAATATACAGAGAGACAATATCGTTACGCGCATACTTTTTCAAAATTGAACATATATACACCGCAGATTGTAATTAATGGAATAAAACAATTTGTAGGATCCGATGTTCAAGAATGCACCAGAACCATTATTTCCGAATTAAAAAAAGATAATTCAGATTTTATTTCTTTAAAAGCAGGATACACACTTGTTGAAAATAATATTGATATACTATACGAGGTTGATGATGTTTTTCATGGACTCATCAATTTTGCTTTGATCCAGAAAGAATGTCCCGTTTCTATAACTGCCGGCGAAAATAAAGGAAAAGATTTAACCTATTTTAACATTGTGCGCGAGTTTGCACAAACTAATTGTCGTGAAAAATCACGGGGAAAAATAACTTTTAAGAAACCTGATGATATATCTAAAAACAATTTAAAAGTCATCGTTTATCTTCAGAATAAAGTAAATATGCAAATTGTAAATGCTTTGGAAGCAACACTTCTTTAATTACATATTTAAAATTGACTCAATTACTTTTACAGTTAAAGGATGATACCTTATACGCGCTTCTTTAAAAATTTTCAAGGCCAATGTTTTACCATCTTCACTCTCTGCTAAGGCCTTATAAAGTGGTCTTGCGAATCTTATTCTGACCCACTTTGTTCAGAAATTCTTCAATTGCAGGAAAAGCTTCTGTGTAATTCTCAGCAATGCATAGTTTAAACCAGGCAAAAGCAATCTCTGAATTATTGGAATGAGTAAGACCAAAAGTCTGATCTAAATCGGCCATCTGAATCATAGAAATATTTGCCGGCAAAGAGGTAATGAAATGTCTCCAATGGTAAGGTGTCCATTTTGTAACATCAAGTTCAGCGGCTGAGACACCATTAATAAAAGCTATTCTTTCCTCATCTACTCTATGAAACTCCGGTGAATCTGGAATTTCATATTTATCAGGCATCCCTGTATTATAAATCCAGTCATATATCTTTACGGCCTTAGCTGTGCTTAAAGGATATTTATTTACCAGGTTTTCTTGCAGATATGTGATAAAGTCTTCAGAAGTCATCGTTTTAAAGGCAAATGTGGAGAAGTAATTTTTTAAAAATGCATCAAACTTTTCCCTGCCATAGGCGACTTCCAATGTGCGTAAAAAGCGGGCTCCTTTATCATAAGGTATTGTAAAGGCAACTGCGTTATCATCAGGGTGTCTGCCGCTTAAATCGATAGCTAAACGCGTATCCGGGTTATCTGCTCCGACGCGGTTTATTGTATTCATTAGATCCTGATAGCCAATTTGTTCTATCATTGTTGCGTATTCCGCTCCGTAAATTTCTTCCATTATTCTTAATTCAAAATAACTGGTAAAGCCTTCATTCAGCCAAAAGTCGTCCCAATAGGCATTTGTGACTAAATTTCCACTCCAGGAATGAGCGAGTTCATGAGCCACAAGAGAAACAAGAGAACGGTCACCTGCTAGAATGGTCGGAGTGGCAAATGTGAGGCGCGGATTCTCCATTCCGCCATACGGAAAGCTGGGAGGAAGAACTAAAATATCATACCTTTCCCAGGGATAAGTTCCATATAAGCTCTCTGCTTTTTTAATCATTTCTTCCGTATCAGCAAACTCGTAAGCTGCTTCTTTCAAGATTTCCGGTTCAGCATAGACACCGCAGTTTTTACCCAAAGACTGGAATTCTATATTTCCCACAGCAAGGGCCAGCAGATAAGCTGGGATAGGTTGAGACATTTCAAAATTATAACTGCCATCGGAACTTTTTTCTGTTGGATTAGCTGCACTCATAAGAGCCAGTAAACCAGGATCTGTTTTTATCCTGGCCGAATATGTAAAACGGATTTTAGGGGTATCCTGACATGGAACCCAGGTCCTGGCCAATATCGGTTGGCATTGTGAAAACAAAAATGGATGTTCTCCACCAAATGTTTGTTCTTTTGTCAACCATTGTAAGGCTTCCGCACCCGGTGAAGAGCTATAATAAATTGTAACTTTTTGAGTTTGCGGATTGATATCTATTGTTAAAGGGGATCCAAAGTTCGGCTTATTTTCACCTATGGAGAAAGATGTTTCTTCGTTAGTATCATCTAAAATAATTTTTTCTATATTTAAATCCCTCACATCTAAAACAAGCTTTTCTGAATTAGCTGTATTGATAATGGTCAATGCGGCGGATCCTTTTACTATTTGTTCCCCAAAATCAACTTTGATATCAAGATCAAGATGTGTGGTCTGTATATCATCTACATTTGAAAAGCTGTGAGTATCTTTTTCTTTATACGACAGACATGAATTTGCCATTATACTCCCTGCTATTATGAGATAAAAAAATGTTTTGTTTAACATGTTAAGTCCTTTTTAGCTTGAATTTTATTAGATATTTTGTTATTAAAAATAGAATCATTAAAATTAACAAAAAAAAATAGATAAAGTGGAATAAAATTGAACCTGAAATGCATTATATAGTTGAAAGATTTTGTAACTAACGCTGCCTGAGGAAATGTTTGCAGGGAACTTCTTTAGGCGTCCTTTGGTGCCCTGAAGGAAGGAGGTGATCCTATTAATAGTCGAAGTATCTATCATAGGTCAGGAGGTTGTGAAGTATAGTAAGTTAGCGATTTGCTATCTCTAACCTTCAAACCTTTATAAGGTGCCAATTTAGTTGGCACCTTATTTATTTTCCTATTTCTTCTAAATTGCGATTTATAGCAGATATTGCTATATTAATAATTCGTTTTAACTACAAACTACACCTTCCCAAAGTGTTGTTATTCATATGGAAAAGAAATGTATAAAAACAGATTTTTTATTGCTGGAAGCCTGCTCGTAATTATTATAATTTTTTTTATTCCTTTTAATATCCCTTTAACATTGGAAGTTCCTTGTAAAATAAGACCCGTTAATTCCTGGGTATTAAAGTTGCAGAATAATGGCAGTCTTGTTACTTCCTTATATAATTCAAAGACAGGTACAATAGAAGATTATTTTTCCTCTGTTCCGGACAGGGGTGACAATTATGGATTTACATTATTGAAAAAAAACTTTTCTGAAAGTTGGGCTAATAAAGGAGATACTCTGGGATTGATAACCTCGAATCTTTCAGCTTTGCAAATGGCTGAATTATCGGGAAGACTTACAACTGCTAAAGGAAACCTAAATTTGTTGCTCAGTGGTGAAAAGGAATCACTGGTTAATTATGCCCGGGAACAGCTTAATGCCGCTATCGAACAGTCTAAATATCTCAATGTTATTTACGGCCGTAAAAAAGCATTGTTTGATGAGGGATTACTTTCGGAAGAAGATTTAGAAACATTTAAATCTGAAGCAAAGCTGAGTGAGATTGATATTTCGGTCAAAAAGGCCAATTTGGAAAGTGTTACCTCCGGAGAAAAATTTGAACAGATTAATCTTGTTAAAAGTGAAATACAGGCAATTGAAAAAGAGATCGCTATTCTCCAGCAAAAGTTAAGTAGTTTTGTTATAACTGCGCCCCTTTCGGGGAAAATTACTGCTTATAATTCTGTAGATACAGTTTTGAGCGTGAATTCTAAAGATTATGTCTTAATAATACCAGTTAACTGGAAGTATCAAAGCCTTTTAGAGATAGGTATAAAAGTTGAACTGATAGTTAACGATGAAAACCTAAGTAATTTTAAGATTGAAAAGATTAGGCCGGATGTGAGCAAGTTTAATGGTCAGCAGGTAATAATAGCAATTGCCGGAGCAGAGGAAATTACGTATGACTTACCCGAGAATTTGTGGCTTAAATGTAACCTGGAGTTAGGTGATTTTTCAATTTTGGAATATATTAAATGGAAGCTGCAATATTCGTACGAGCTATAGATTCCTATGTTAAAAAATGAAATAAAGTATCTGATTGCACCCCGGGATTATCCAAGAATTAAGCAAGCAATGAAACCATATCTCAGGCGGGATAAATATGCCGGTCCAGAAGAGAAGCCGGAGTATACTGTACATAGTGTATATTTAGATACATGGGATTTAAAATTTTACCGCCAAAAAATAGACGGCATTCGGAAGCGCTTAAAAGTAAGAATCCGGGGTTATGATGAAATTAACAACGACAGCATTATCTTCCTGGAATTAAAACGAAAAAAAAATGATGTAATCTTTAAAAATAGGTATCCCTGTTTATTTAAGAATGCAAACAATATTTTGAACCGTGAAGATGTTCTGGAGAAAGTTGACTTCGAGCAAAACCCTTTAGACAAAGAAAGGTTTATTTTTAATTATCTAAGCTTGTCTCTTAAGCCGATTATTTTGATCTCCTATGAACGGGAAGCATTTCATTATAAATTTAATGACAAATTAAGGATTACTTTTGATAAAAATATTAGAAGCACAAAAGCAAATAGTATAGATTCCCTGAGAAGGGATGAATATTGTGTCCCGACTTTTAAAAATAAATCGGTCCTGGAAATAAAATCTGCCGGACCCTTTCCTGATTGGGTATTGACAATTATTAAGAGATTTGGTTTGCAAAGACAATCCGTTTCCAAATATACTTTATCTATGGATAAGCAATACGAAGTTAATTCTCTGTACAAAATGGTAAATAATGGTAATGGGCTTAGACACTTAATATAATAGAATTGCAGTGGAGTAAGAAGCGAATGCTGAATGATTTTAATAATAATATTTTTAATTCACTTACAATTGAGCAGGTAATAATTAATTTAATTACGGCTTTAATTGGCGGCATAATAATATCCTACAGTTACAGGTATATCACGAAAGGTCTGAGTTATTCACCAACATTTGTGCGCTCCCTTATTATACTATCTTTGCTAACAGCTTTGGTTATTATGACTATTGGCAATAATCTGGCCAGGGCCTTTGGGCTTGTTGGTGCGATGACAGTTATTCGCTTTAGAACGGCAGTAAAAGATATCCAGGACATTGTGTTTATAATTTTTTCTCTGGCTATTGGAATGGCGGCAGGTGTCAATTTGAAGTTAATTGTAATTTTTGCTTCTATATTTATAGGAGCTATAGCTATTGCCTTAAATAAGTCCGGTTTTGCCAATCCTACTAAAAGCCAGTTTCTTATTCAATTTTTAAGTTCCCTTGATGAGGATAATCCTGAATATGTAAATGTTTTTAAAAAACATTGCAGAAAATACAGCCTGATCGATATGCATTCTATGGATGAAAAGAATATTTTTGAGGTATCCTATAATATTGTCCTAAAACACAAAGAAGATATCCATCCCTTTATTAAGGAATTGAGCGAGCAAGAGGGCGTATCCAGGGTGAGATTTTTCTTTGATGATGAATCGGCCTGATTTTAAACAAAAAAAAGCCCCTGAGTTTAAAACCAGAGGCTTTGAAGAAATGACTATTAACTATTACGTCACTTCCTGCGCTATTTTAAAAACTTCTTTATGCCAGGAATTTGAGAAAGTACTTTCAAAAAGTTTTTTCTTTATCTGGCCCATTGAATTTAACATTAGATTAAATACCTTTGTATCAGCTGTAACCCTTCCTTCATTCACTAATTTTTGGAAATCACTTCTTGATACAGTCTGCACCTCATCATGTTCATTTTTAAAAAATATCAGATTTTGATCAAGAGCATCCAATCCCTGCACTTGTTTTAATTCCTTAAAAATAGCAATACTGCTGTCTATAGAACATCCTGATACACTATCATTAGTTGCTAAAAGCACAAACTGGTTTTCGAATAATTTAAAACCACCTTTAACCGGGCTGCTATGAACTTGCCAGCTTTCAACGAACGACTGCAGCCTTTTTTTTACAATCTCAATTTCAGTTTGATTAAGTTTTTTATTAAATCCGTAGATCCAAACACGGGAATCGTCCGGCAAGTTTTCAATCGACATGGGCAACCTTATTTACAATTAGCATCAAAAGCGTGTGTTAAATTTTCAGCAATAGTTTCGGTCAAATTTCCTTCTATATCCATTCTTGGAATAAAATGAACAACCTGCCCGTCTTTAAAAAGTGCCATGGAAGGTGATGATGGCGGATATCCCAAAATATATGAACGAACTTTTTCTGTGGCTTCGCGATCAACGCCGGCAAAAACGGTTGTTACTTTTTCAGGTAATACATCATTTTGCAACGCCTTTGTTACAGCGGGTCTTGCCATACCGGCAGCGCAACCGCACACTGAGTTTATAATAACAAGGGTTGTTCCGGTATGATTAGCCAGTTCCTTATCCACCTCTTCGACAGTTCTTAATTCTTTAACACCTTTTGATGTCAACTCTTCACGCATTGGCGCTACTAGTTCTTCAGGGTATAATGATTGTACTTGAAACATGTAAATCTCCTTTTAAATTATTTCCTTATAAACGTAATTTTTCCCAATATTATTCTGCCTTGTTTGATTTATTTTACTGGGCGATTTAGATTCAATTTGTTGTAATGAAATTTTGATTACTAAAACTGTGTCAGGTTACATAAAATGAACAAAATATATACTCTTTTTATTTTTTTATTTCTTCTGATTTCTCTTGCCCATTCCCAGAACCCTAAACAAGAAGTCCCCTGGGCAACAGGAAAAAGTAAAGGAGAAGATTTGCAGGTTCTGTTAATTACGATCAGTCCGGGAGATGTATTAACCGACTGGTGGGGCCATGTGGGTTTAGCCATTAGAGATAACGCGCGTTCAGTAACGCGTGTTTATAATTTTGGTTTATTCTCTTTTGATGAAGGTTTTATAGAACGTTTCACAATGGGACGTTTAATTTTCTGGGCGGGTGATGCTTCTTTGAATACAGTGACATTTATATATAGAAGAAATAAGCGCACAATATCATATCAGGTTCTTGAAATAGCAAATGATAAAAAACTGATTTTGGCGAAAAAATTGGCCGCTTCAATTTTACCGGCCAATAGCCGTTATTTGTATCATCATTACCACGAGAATTGTGCCACACGCTTGCGCGATTTCATTGATGAGGCTGTTGACGGTCAGTTTAAACAGCAAACCAAACAACAGGGTCGATTAACATATCGCCAGCATACTTTAAGATATTCGGCGCATAACCCTTTGATGCAATGGTTGTTGATGTTCCTGATGAATGACACAATTGACAAACCAATCAGGCAATGGGATGAGATGTTTTTACCGGATGAGCTGGCAAAATATGCTGGAGAAAGCTTTGTAACTGACAGTACGGGAGATTCATCACCTCTTGTGAAATCGAACGGGATAATCTTTGACTCAAAAAGAGAGCCCGTACCCTATACAGCAAGCAACTGGCCTTTTTGGACAATATTATCCGGTATTATTATCGCGGTCCTGGCAGTAACATTAGCAAATTGGTCCAGGCTTGGC
>CAVRRG010000014.1:0-7812 GCA_963723365.1 Calditrichota bacterium
CCAACAACATCAATGTTAGGGCAAGGTGATTTTTTATTTGAAATATCACACAGGTTTGGCTTGATATCAGGCGGATACGATGAACTTTATGGATTTGACGGACCAGTTAAAATGCGTATTTCTCTCGGGTATGGATTGCTGGATAATTTAATGCTAAGCATAGGACGTTCGAATATTTTAGATAATTTAGATATAGTGGCTAAATATAAAATTATTGATTTTGATCATAAAGATATGCCCTCTGCTTTGGCCGTAAATGCTGCAATTGCCTTAAACAGTGAGCCAAGTCTGAATTTAGAGGCATTTAATACGAATTTTATGCAGTATTATTTACAGCTGGTTTATAACGTGATGTTCCTGGATAAAAAATTAGGAATCGGGGTTGTTCCATCGGCTGTTTATAATAGTTATATATTTGCCGGCCGCCAAGATTTGGGGAAAAAGACAACAATAACTTTGGGCACCTATTATCAATACTATTTTGACCGCAGGTTCAGTATTTGGGCAGAATTTAATCCGGTTCTTTCCGGATTTAGTAATAGTGTGTTTGATAATAGAATTTCTGCCTATAATACTTTGGCATTCGGCAGTGCTTTCGAAACTGGCGGTCATGTTTTTTATTTGTTTGTTACAAATAATAGTAGTCTGAATTTGGCACAATACCTGGTAGGTGCGGATGGGAATACAGGCTCAGACGCCTGGCGCCTGGCTTTTAGTATATTGCGTGTATTATAGAGATGTTCATTATTAGGAATGCTTCATTTTATAAAGCATAAATATTTAATCCAGTTACGGTGAATATTTCTCAACCTTATCTTAACAATATCTTGAAACAAACCTCCCAATTTTTCGAACATCTATTATCCCCATTGTTTCTATTGGTTTTAATGTTCTGTATGCAATAGGAATTAAACCAAAGTGAAAAACCAAAAGGAGGTATGCGCCATGAGGTTATTTAATTTTTTCATAATACTTTTTCTAATCTTGCTTTCCACTTCCGTAAAAGCGATGCCCGCCAGCCAACCTAATCCTGTAAAGCAAATTATGGAAAAGCTATTTAATGCTGAAACAGATGAAGCTGATAAATTAATTGAATATTATCTGGCGAAAAATCCTGAACATCCCAAGTATTATTTTATTAAAGCACATTATAATTTTTATATGCGCTATTTTAGTAACAGACCTGTTTCGCGCGATTCAATAATTCAAATCATAATAGATAATGGTGAAAAAGCTGTAGAATGGGGCGAAAGTTATAAAGCGACCACAGATTTAAAGTTTTATTTAGGTGCTTCTTACGGCATGCTAAGCCGCGCTTATATGATGCGCCAACAAACCTGGAATTCTTTTTGGGCCGCACGGAGTTGTATTAGCTATCTTGAACAAGTACTGAAAGAAGATCCGCAATATTTTGATGCCTACCTGCCTCTTGCTGTTATCAAATATTTTCCAACCAGGCTGACAGATTATCGTGGTACATTGGCTGCTATTGCAGGAATGGGCGGCGACAAAGAGTTGGCTTTTAAATATTTTAAATTAACTCACAAAAAAGGCAAAATGTTGAAAGATGAAGCGGCCTTTATTTTGGCTTCACTTTACAGGGCTTTTGAAAATGATTACAGTACATCCTTCGAATATTACGAAGAATTAATAAACAAATTTCCTGATAATCAGCTTTTAAATAATCAATTTAGTACCGTAAAATTAGGTGCTTTGATTGAGTTAAATAGCGTTGAATATTTGCAAGAAAACTTTACAACACTTCGCGACGAATATAATATTATTAATTCAAATGTTTTAAACAACATGGGCTACAGTTTTTTAAACGGTCAACGGAATGATATCGCTGAACAGTTATTCCTTTACAATATTACACTTTTTCCGGAAGAAGCCAATCCATATGATAGTTTATCCGAATTCTATCAGACCATTGGGAATAACGAGCAGGCTATCAAATACGCTACCATTGGTTTAACAAAGGTGGAGGGTGATCAAACAGCAGATGCAGAACGGAAAGAACTATTACGCGGCTTAATGGAAGAGAGAATTAAAACTTTATCCTTGAAGCCAGCCATGTAACCCTGGCGCTGTTAAACTAAGGCTGAATTTCATTTATGGCGTTGATAAGGTCGTGAGCAATGAGGGGCTTGGTTAATACTTTTTGAATATTAAATTTTTCTTGAATTTCATCAGTCAGATTTTCGGAATATCCTGAGTTCAGGATAAATGGAATATCCTTACGAATCGAATTGATGTTCTCAGCCAATTCCAATCCTGTCATTTCGGGCATCGTAAAATCACTTATAACCAAATCAAAATTTTCGGGATTTTTACCAAAAATATCCAAAGCCTGGACGCTGCTGGTGCACGCGGTTACATTGTAACCATCACGCTCTAGCATCAGCTGGAACATTTCAACAATCATATCTTCATCATCTACCAGCAAGATGTTCTGACAGCCGTTATTGTTAATTTTGTTTTCTTTTTCCATTTATTATTGTACCTACTTTCAAAACGTTATAAATCGATGCAACTATATAAACGGCAGATAACGGTAAACCTGTACATTTATCAATGTAAAGGAAGGTTTTAGTGCAGACCCTTGTTTTTTTTGATGTTTAGTGCTAAAATCACTGCCTCAGTGTAATTTAATAATTGTTATTGCACCAACTATATGGCATGTCTATCAATTTTTGATAACAACTATGAAACATTATATTAAAAATTTATCATCCCTTTTATTACTTATAAACCTTGTGTCAGGGCAGACTATGCTGCCCCCCATGCATACCGGAAAATTTTTCGTGTCTAACTTTAATGTTGATAGTGTTGCTGTTTATGATTCCAGTGCTGTCTTTCAGGGCAGTTTCAGTGCTGCCGGTTTAGATGGACCGCGCGGGATCGTGACAACAGCGGATGGCATTATTTACGTAGCCAGCCAAAATTCGGATGAAATTTATGTTTTTAATTCTTCCGGAATATTTATTTCAAAATTTTCGGATAGTGAACTAAATGGACCGACAGGTATGAGTTTAAACAGTCAAAACGAAATATATGTTTGCAGTTTTAACAACGACCAGGTTGTCGTTTTTGATACCAACGGTGATTTGTTGAGGACATTTAGCGGACCCGGTTTAAACGGTCCTAATTGTGCTGCGCTGGATTCCCATGGGAATATCTATGTTGCCAGTGCTTTATCAAACAATGTCCTGAAATTTGATAAAAATGAAAACTATATCCTTAGCTTTACAGGCGGCGGATTATCAAGTCCCATGGGCATTGCCCGCGATAATCGCGACACCCTTTTTGTTGCCGGGGGAGGTTCAAACGCTATAGCAAAATTCGATACAATCGGCACATTTTTTGGCTCAATCTCTCATCCCGATTTATCGGGACCGCAGGGTATTGCCCTGGATGGCAGGGGGCATTTATTCTCATCATCTTTTTATCAGAACCAAATTGTTGAATTTGATAATGACCGCAATTATGTAAAAACAATTACAGCAGGCGCTTTAAATATTCCGCGCAGCATCGCTTTTGAAAGAATGGTTATCAATACATCAATCTCTCACCATGAAATTACTCCGCAGAAGCTGATTCTTTATCAAAATTATCCTAATCCGTTTAATCCCCAAACCACAATCCAATATGTTGTTCCTGCCGGAGGAGAGCTGGTCAAATTGCAAATATTCAATCTGCGCGGAACTCTTATCAAATCCCTGGTAAATGCCAGGCAGCCGCAGGGTTTAAATAGAATTATCTGGCAAGGAAAGAATGAAAAGGGACAGAGGGTATCTTCGGGAATTTACCTGTATCAACTTTCAATTGGAAACGCCATAAAAACCAGGAAAATGATATTAATTAAATAGTTTGAAATGATACTTAGGGTGAAAAAAATTGACAGGATTAACGTGATATAAATAGAATTTATAAAATATGTTGGAATATGTAATAAGCTCTGAAAAGACTGAAAATTAATGCCTTATTGATAAAATAAAATCGAGTAAATCCAGTTATCCTGTCCCAAAAAGGTTGTTTTTTGTACCTAAATGATTCTAACTGAAATAAAAGCTACAGGAACAATTCAACTTATTATTTGTTTTACCGAAATATAATAAATAGATTCAGTGACCGTTTTAAATATTAGAACTATGAAAAGAAAAATAACAGCGCTTGTAACAATTATTTTAATACTTCTTGCACATTCTGCCAGTTTGTTGGCCAATGATCATGCGGACTGCAAAATGACGAAACAAAAGTCTGCCGAAAATAATTGTGCCATGATGGAAATGAAAATGGATTGCTGCCCCTCAGAACAACCAGCCAGCCAGGGGTGTGAATGCCCTGAAATGAATAATGCCAGTCAAGGTGATTCTGAGTTGCCACAGTTTATTATTATAAAATCATTTGAAAATCCTGGAAAAATAGTTCTGCAATTCAAAACGTTGCATCATTTTGAGCACAAAATTTCAACCCGATTACATGTATATTCTTTTGATTCGCTTAAACCTGCTAACAAAATCTACAAAACTATACAATCCTTCCTGATTTGATATTCTTCATGGGATAACCAGGCCCATTTTAATAATTAGATATACCCAATTTTGTCATTCTGAGTATTGTGAATAAATCTTGCTTTATATACTCAGGATAATAAATGATTATTAATATATAACGGAAGAATCATGAAGATAATTTTAGTAATTCTATTAATCAGCCCCTGGCTGTGGGCTCAAAACAGTCTTGAAGAATTAATAGAAGAATCGTTAACCCAAAATCCTCTTTTAAAGGCTGAAAAGAATAAATACCTGGCTAAAGAGTTTATGGCTGAAAGAGAAGGGGTACTGCCCGATCCTGTATTGGGTTTTACACAATGGATTGAACCTGTTGAAACACGTGTTGGGGCGCAACAAAATATATTTAGTCTGTCCCAAAAAATTCCCTTTCCCGGGAAACGTGGTCTAAAAGAAGATATCGGTTTAGCAGCAGCGCAGTCTGATAGATATTACTATTCTGCCTTAAAGCTTAATATTATATATAATGTTAAGACAAGCTATTTTGATTTATATCTAAGCGACCGGTCCCTGTTAATTTTACTGGACTACTTTGCGCAGCTTAAAGATTTTGTCGAGATATCAACAGTAAAGTATTCAACTGGGCAGGGTGTACAAGCTCATGTTTTAAAAGCGCAGGTAGAGGTATCAACGATTCAATCTCGTATTTTTGATATGCAGCGAAACAGGAATTCTGCCCAAACAAAATTGAACAACCTGCGCAATGTTGACCCTAATCAACAGATTATTGTTATTGATGATCTGGATAGTAGCTATGTAAATTTAGCTGAAATTAATGCTCTTTTAAAAAGTTATCAGAAGCATCCGCAATACCTTGCCGCACAAAGCTCTAGCAGACAATCGGCACTGCAGAAAGATTTAGCTTTTAAAGAATGGTTCCCGGATTTTACTTTCCAGGCAAATTACATAACAGTTGATGGAAATAATCCTGCTATGACGGACAATGGAAAAGATGCCTGGGGTTTAATGGTTGGCGTTAATCTTCCACTATGGTTTGCAGGGCGTAAAGCACAAGTGCAAGAATCAGAATACAATATACTAATGCGTCAGGATTATGCTGAAAATATTAAAAGCCAATTACAAATGAATATTTCCGATTTAGTATTCAAAGCTAATTCCTTTAAAGAAACCATTAGCCTTTTTCATGATGTGCTAATCCCCCAGGCTGAGATCAGTTTGCAATCAGCATTATCTGCCTATCGCAGCGGTACATTTGGATTTCTTGATTTACTGGATTCCGAGAGGATGCTTCTGCAATTAAGACTTGCTTTTTTAAAGGAACAGGTAAATTACAGGAAAACAATTGCCGACCTTGAACGATCCGTTGCTGAAGAATTATAGTGGAATGTCATCCCAAACTTGTTGGGAATGACAAGAGAATAAATGAAAGGAAGCAAGAATGTTTAAAAATATAATATTCATATCAATAGGTATCGTTGTCGGGATAGGAGTCTTTTATCTGTTTAGTAACGATCATAATCAGAAATCTGAAAAAATGCAAAATCAAGTACAACTTTATACCTGCGGTATGCATCCCGAAGTATTACTAAATGAACCGGGGAATTGTCCCATTTGTGAAATGAAATTAATTCCTTTAAAGCAAGAAACTTCCAGTTCCGGGGCTGAAAAAACAATTTTATACTGGCAGGCGCCTATGGATCCCACTGAAATCTACGACCATCCGGGCCAATCTAAAATGGGTATGGACCTGGTTCCTGTGTATAAAGATGACACAGGATCGGGTTCAAGTATAATTAAAATTGATGGACGCGTTCGTCAGAACATGAACTTGCGGACTAGTAAAGTTACTCAGCGGCCCATTAAGAGAAGCATCCGTGCTTATGGTCGGGTTATGGTTGCTGAAGATTTACAATACACAGTAACCACTAAAATAAAAGGCTGGATAGAGAGACTCTATTTTAATACAACCGGCCAGCATGTAAAAAAAGGTCAGGCTTTATTGGAAATATATTCCCCGGAATTGGTATCTACACAAGAGGAGTTTTTATTAGCATATTCTAATTTGCATCACCTTAAAAAAGGTAAAAGTACTTCATTAGAAAACTCTCAGTCCCTTTTTGAATCAGCTAAACGGCGCTTAGAATTATGGGACATCTCAGACCGTGAAATTGATCTTCTAAAAGAAACAGGCCGGGTAAAACGGACAACTGTTCTGCGTTCTCCTGTTAATGGTTACCTCATGCATAAAGCTGTTGTTGAAGGGGATGAAGTAGGCAAAAATCTCCCGCATCTTTTTATGATTGCTGATTTGAGTAAGGTGTGGGTGGAAGCAACTATCTATGAAAGTGAGTTTTCATTTTTAACGGTTGGGCAAACGGCACTTTTAAATCTGGATTTTATTGACAATTCAGTATTTGAGGGTGAAGTCGATTTTATATATCCCTATCTGGATCCTAAAACGGGGGCAGCGAATGTCAGGTTAAAGTTTGATAATCCTGACCTTATTTTAAAACCGAATATGCATGTTACAGTAAATATCGTTTCGCATATTAGCGATAATGCACTGACCGTTCCCCGTGAAGCGGTTATTCGGACGGGTGTAAGAAATATTATTTTTGTTGAGATTGAAAAGGGTCAGTTTGAACCACGCGAGGTGAGACTTGGCGCGGAATCTAATGATGGCGTTGTTCAAATATTAGGCGGAGTTTTGGCTGGTGACAAAGTAGTTACCTCAGGGCAGTTTTTACTGGATTCAGAAAGCCAGACCAGGGAGGCTATCCAGAAAATGATTGCCTCTAAATCGCAACCAACGAATGATCTTAAAATGGAAATGAAAAATGAAAAAAAATCCAATTCTCTAAAAGATAGTCATGATATGAAAAGTAAAAAAGACTCGGAAATGAAATGTGGTGAAGGTAAGTGTGGGGGATAAAAATATGCCATCCCGGGCGCATGTCCGCCCTTGTGTATAAATTTATAATAACGGGAGCAGTTTAATAGAGATCCTTCACTCCGTTCAGGATGACGTGCGGGCGATTGTCATTCTGAGTGAAGCGCGGCGAACGGAGAATCTGGTTTATCGAGATTCTTTATAGAGTTCAGAATGACAAAAAAAAAGAGAAAATAAAATGTTAGAAAAAATAATAGAAGCTTCAATGAAAAACCGGGTATTAGTGGTTGTTGCGATATTTGCGATTATTGTTGGCGGTATTTATGCGCTTTACAATACGCCTGTTGATGCCATACCGGATCTAAGCGATGTTCAGGTTATTGTTTA
>CAVRRG010000015.1:0-34946 GCA_963723365.1 Calditrichota bacterium
AACCACGTATTGCTTGCGGCAGGGCAAAAAACTTTAAGGAAAGCGCCGTAGGCGGCATATCAAAAATAAGGAAATCCTCTCCTTCATATTTTTTAATGATATGATCAAAGGCCATATGCATGGCATATTCTTCCAGAGCAGGCGCATGCTGCATAACCGAAAAATTCTTTTCGAGGCTAAATGTGGTCAGGTAAGAATAGGATTTTTTTATCTGCTGCTCAGCAGCGCTTAGATATTTTTTTAACCATTTCTGCTGATCAGCCTCGATAACTTTTAAGCCCTTTTCAATCTCTGTTTCTGAATCACTTAGTTTTTTTCCAAAAATATCGCCCAGGTTATGGGCGGGGTCTAATGAGGTAAGAACAACTTTTTTACCCTTATGCGCCAAATGCAGCCCTAACAGTGCAGATACGGTTGATTTTCCAACACCGCCCTTTCCAAGTAAAAAGAGAATTTTCATATTTTACATAGTATCCAATTTTGAGAATTGTTCGGATAACGGACTGTAAGCGGTATTAATTTTGGAGAGCATGATGGCAAACTCTTCATGCATTTCAGGTAGTAATTTAAAAGCAATAGGTAAAGGTGTGGATGGCAAGCCGATAAACTGACCAATTGTTAAAAGCGCAAAAATATGTTTTAATTCCTGGACTTCCCATTCAAGATCGTCTATCGCTTTTTGGCGATTAATTTTATCTATCGCGCGATAACTTTTTAAAACTAAATCTTTTAGATTTTTTATCCACTTCATCCTGAGAAAATACAAATCTTCTCAGGAAAAGAAAAATTAGTATGGTCATATATTATTCAGGCTTTATCTAAGCCACTTCTTTTGTAACAGATTTAGCTTCTGTAAGAATTTGAATGGCGTCGAAGGAGAAGTCATCCACTATGCTGTTTAGCTCTTGAAGTGCTTTATCGTCTTTAAGAATAGCATAATACCAGATATCTTTTTCCAGTTTATATAAGACCATCACAAACTGCTTGCTTAGTTTAAGAATCTCTTGATTTTCATTTTTTGCATTTATTTTGCCTATTCCCTTTAAGAATATATCAACAATTTTGTCACTGATCTTATAAAGGGTTTCATTATAATCAGAATCTTTTATTGATGCGTGTGTAATACAATCTGTTGTACAAAAGGCATTCATAACAAAACTATCCGTGATAGAATATGGAACTAAATTTAAGTATTGCTGCAGTTCCTCTTTAGCTTCCGCTGATAGTTCGATGCGCGGATGTTGATCGCTTTTTGATCTATCCATTGTAAAATTATAAAATTGAAATATGTCTTCTGAAATTGTGTATAACTGCTCATCCGGAAAAGGTGTACCCTTGCTAATGCAACCTTCATAATCGGTCCAGCTCAGAATTTCTTCAATAGCCTGCACATCCTGCAAGGTCGTTCCCTCTGACTCCACAGAGGCCTGAACAATTCTTTTATTGTCAATAAACATTTCACCCGAACTATTGCAGGCCAGGTTTTGTATAACAATTGCAGATTTTTCAGTTAGTGTACCTATTGTATTTATTATATCCAGAGCTAATATATTTTTTGCACATAATTCCGGGTTTAAAATCAGATCAGCGATTTTATTGCGCAAATCATTAAATTTAAAGGGCTTTCTGCAATACTGGATTCTGCTGAATTCGTTTAAATTATTATTATATTTTTTGGCAAGGATTAGCACTTTCGCATCCGGATGTTCAACTCTTAAAGAATCGAAAACTTTAGGAATATCAAAACTTGGGAGTTCCTCATCAATTATAATAATATCGAAGCTTTTTTCTTTTAATTTATCAATTATCTCATAGCCGCTTTGAGCGGAACTCAGGTTTAATTTATCTTTCTTTTCAAGGTCTCCCAGTATTTGAAAAAATAACTTAATAATTTGTTTTTCTTCATGAGCGAATAATATCTCCAGCGGCTTATCGATAATATTCTTAATCAAATCATTGAAACCCTGTGTTTTTTTAGGAGACATCGCTTATCTCCATTAACGAATGTTCCATTGCAGGACTGATTATAACGCCGCTTTCAATTAATTTTTCAAGAGATAAAAACCCATGGTAGGGATCTAAATGCAGCTCATCGATAATACTTTTAAAATTTTTCTTGCCATTGGCAGCTTTTAAAAATCCTTTTTCCTGGCTGGCTCCTTTGAAAGGAATAGTTTTATTAATAATAACAGGTTCATTCCATATTTTTTGAATTTCAGCACGTAATTTTTGTGAAAATGCAAACAGGTTACGCGGTGATTCCTTAATTTTGCCTTTTTCCGACTCCTTTGTTTTTAAAATTGAATATGAACCGCCACGGCCCATGGACATTAAGACATAGAATGCCTCAGTTCCTGCGTAACCATCCACATAGGCATCGGTTATTTTGCCATTTTTGAAATGGATATGACCATTTATAAAAGGATTTGAAAGAGCCATTATTCCTGTTTGTTTCTTTACAAACATTTTTTGAGCGGCGCCTACCGAATCAAGATCATCTAATTTTGCGTATACACCGTGTGGATAAAATGATTCCCCCTTTTTTTTACGTATAATTGCTTTAATATTAGCAATTATTTCATAAACGGTTAAGCTGTCGCTCCAAAAATCGCTGACACCAAACTTTAGTCCTTCGCTGTAAATATTACTGGTAATTTCCTTTGATGTTATAACAAAAGGGATTGTTTTAAACAGGTCTTGTTTTAAAATATTGCAAAAATCATAACCGGACATTTCTTTTGTAGACGTATCCGATACAACCATATCCCACTTTTTGGAATGAATGTGTTCCAATGCTTCGGATGGCGAATTTAAACATTTGATTATTATGCCATTTTCGCGGAAAATTGTTTCACTGGCTAACAAATGGGAGATATCCTTTTTAACAAAAATAACCTCCATCAAACTGTTACGGTCTAATCTTTCAAATACATCCGCAATAGCTTTTTGTAATTGATCAGGCGAGAAGGGTTTAAAAATATAATCAACCGCTCCGGCTTCCACAGCCTGGGATTTAAAAAAGTTATCATGGATGGCACTTATTATCATAAATGGTATTCCCAGGCAGGAATCACGCGAATAGACTTGTTTGCAGAATTCAATACCGTCAATTCCCGGCATATTTAAATCGGATAAAATTAAATCCGGCGTGGCGGTCAGCAATATTTTTAATGCAACATCGGCGCTATTTGCTTTAATGACATGGTGACCCATTCTCTCTAGTACCATAGTAAGGTATGTTAACTGCTGGGGTTCATCATCAACAAGAAGAACAGAATAGGGAAATTCTTTTTTATTGATCTTCTCTGCTACTGCTGAAGCATTTGGACGGGCTTGACTCATATTTTTTCTTTATTTAACGATGTATCTTATACTCGGTTGTTTTTCAAAACATGTAACATTGTACATCGTTAAATTCATCCCTGAATATATATTTAGTTATATAACTTAGACCTCTGTAATAAGTGTTCGACTTGGCATTATTTGACTTAAAAGTAATAAATAGTATGGCGGATTATTGGTCAGGATTTAAAGCGGCAAAACGAATCAAAAAACAGCCTGCATTTGACAATTTAATTATCCTCTTTTAATATTTCCCTGATTTTTTTGGCTAAATCGTTTAATGAAAAAGGCTTCTGTAAGAAGTTAATTCCCTGAATCAACTCACCCTGATCTGAAATATAGGTGTCGGTATATCCGGAAGTATACAGTACCTTTAATTTTGGAAACAGGGGTTCCAGTAAAGCTATAAATTCTCTGCCATTCATTTCAGGCATAACCATGTCAGTAACAATCAGGTCGGGCATTATCTTTTTATCTTGTACCAGGTCCAGTGCATCTTTTCCATTGGGAGACTCATGCACTTTATAGCCCAGGTCTGTTAAAGCTGAGCTGGCAAAAGCCCTTACACTTTCGTCATCCTCAACCAGGAGAATTGTCTCATCTCCTTTAATAGCCGTATTTACCGGTTGCTCAATTTCTGCCGCTATATTCTTTGTTTTGACAATAGGCCAAAATATTTTAAAAGTAGTTCCTTTGCCTGGTTCACTATAAACATATATAAACGCTTCATTTTGTTTTATTATACCATACACTGTTGCCAGACCCAGCCCTGTTCCATGACCAACACTTTTTGTTGTGTAAAACGGCTCGAAAATTTTGTTTTGCACATCCGCGCTCATCCCTGTACCATTATCGGTAATGGCTATCATAACATATTTGCCCGGTTTGCTGCCCATATGTTTGGAAGCATAAACTTCATCTAATAATATTTCGTCGGTCTCAATAGTAATTTTTTTGCCGGAAGCGCTTTTAGAGTGTTCATTTATCGCATCACGCGCATTAACTATGAGGTTCATTAAGATTTGCTCAATCTGTCCTTTTTCGCCTTTAATCGATGGCAGTGATTCTTTAATCTTGGTCGTTATAGCAATATCATCGCCAATAAGTCTGCGCATCATTTTATCCATGTCATTAATAACATGATTTATATTTAATACCTGCGGTTCATAAATTTGCCTGCGGCTAAATGCAAGCAATTGACGCGTTAGGTTTTCGGCCCGCTTTCCGGCTTTTAATATGGATACCATATGCCTGTGGGCTGGCTGCTCTTTATCAATGCCCAAAAGGCCAACTTCTGCATGACCGTTTATTACTGTAAGCATATTATTAAAATCATGCGCGATACCTCCTGCCAGCGTTCCAACAGCGTCCATCTTCTGAACTTGCAGCAATTGGGACTGCAGCTCATCTTTTTCAAGCTGATTTTTTTTGTTCTCAGTTATATCATTACAAACAATAAAAATGATCAGGTCATTATCTTCACCGGTTGCCGCGGCCTGGATAGTTTCATTAACCCAGATAATATCGCCCTCTTTGTTAAGCAGTTTCAATTCCGCATTTACAACCTGCTGCGGATTTTTAACACACTTTTTAACAGTGGCGTCAAAAGTTTCTCTATCCTCAGAATGGTATAGTTCAATCGCATGTGTATGGACTAAATCTTCAACTTTGTAACCCAGGCTTTTGGCACCAAATTTATTTACCGATAGTATTATTCCTTCACTGTCAATTTCAAATACCATCGAAGGATTGTTATCATACAGTGCTTTATAATTATCCTCACTGGCCTTTAATGATTTTTCAATTTCTATTCTATTTGTTATATCTTTGCCGGTGGATATAAAATGTGTGATAATTCCATCTTTGTTCTTTAAGGGGGAAACAGTCATCTCTTCATGAAAAATTTCGCCGGATTTTTTCTTATTAATGATGGTATCGGTAAAAATACTTCCGCTGGTAATTGTATCCCATAGCTTTTTGTAAAAACTTTGATCATGTAAACCAGATTTCATTATAGAGGGCTTTTTGCCAACTGCTTCCTTGGGAGTAAATCCGGTGCATTTCTCAAAGGAATCATTTACATACTCAATAACCCCCTCTTTGTTAGTAATTATTACGCTGTCGCCAATCTGTTTTACGATATTTGAAAACTTTCTAAGTGATTCCACCGTTTCTATACTGGCGGTTATTTCTTTTGCAGTCGCTACGAAATGGGTCGTTTCACCATCATTATTTGTCAAAGGCGTAACCGTTGTTTCTTCAAAATACAGCTTGCCATCCTTATTTTTATTGGCTATTTCGCCCTTAAATACATTACCGGTATTTATTATTGAATGTAAATCCTGGGTTTTACCGGAATTCAGGAACTCAGTTGTTTTGCCGATCACAGCAGCACTCTTGTAACCTGAAAATTTTTCAAATGCCGGGTTAACGTATTCGATCACTCCATTTTTATCTGTTATGATAACATTATCAGTTGTTTGCCTGGTAACATTGGAGATTTTCTTTAGCTCACGTTCATATTTTTTATATTTTGAAACATCAATAATTATATTATGCAGCACTTTTTTGCCAAGATATTCTGTGGCTTTGCTGGTAATAAAAATATCTTTTTGCGCACCGTTTTTTGTTGTGATAGGAACTTCAAATTTTATTTCACCTGTTTTAAGAACTTTTTTAGCCAGAGATTTAATGTTTTCGGCGTTTGGATATAATTGATCGATTGTTATTTCTTTGAATTCTTCTCGCCTATACCCAAATAAATTATGTGTGTTGTCGTTAAATTCGATGGGCTTAAGTGTATAGGGATCAATCACTAAAATTGAATTTGGTGATTGTTCAAATAATGTGCGATACTTTTGTTCAGCTTCTTTTAACAGGTAATCAGCTTTAAATTGCTCGGTTAGATCGATAACTGTCCCACGATAACTGATATTCTGTTTATTCTCCTCAATTCTGCTGGCTTTTACCTGCACCCAGCGCACATTTCCGTCTTTATCATTTATCCGGAAGTCAATGCTAAAATTCTTAAACGATTCCTTTAGAACACGTCTTATTTTAAGCTTTACCTTTTTTTTATCCTGGGGGGCAATAAGTTTTAAAAATGCTCCATAATCACCGGCCAACTCAGATCTGGACAGATTAAAAAACTTCTCGGCATTGTAAGGCCAACTCACTTTATTTTGGGAAACGTCCCATACCCATGTGCAGATGTTTCCTACATCCAGGGCCAGGTGCAGCTCTGCTTCCTTTTCCTGCAGGGCTTTTTCAGAATTCTTTCTATCTTCTATTTCCTTTTTCAGCTTTTTATTGCTTTCCACTAATTCTATAGAACGCTCATCATGCGTCTTTTCTAATTCACTATTTGCAATACGCAATTCTTCTTCCGCAGCACGACGCTTGTTATTTTCAATTTCAAGATCCGCCAGAGCTCTGTTTAGTTCCGTAGTCCTCTGCTGCACCATTTCATCTAATTCTTCATTAGACTTTTCAAGTATATCCATAGCTAATTTTCTATGTGTGATATCACGCATTATACCCATAGTGCCAACAAACAAATCGCTGTTGGGAGAAGTGCCAAAATATTGCCCTTCGGCATCAACTGTGAAGTATGGTGTGCGCTCGAAGTTAACTACAAGCGTTTCAAAAGGAGTAGGGTTATCTTTAAGAGTCTGTAATCTAATTTCCAGAGTTTTGGTACTTCTATCACCCGTGCGTCTTTCATTAATTTTGAATTGTGCTTTTCCAACATCATCCGGGTATACTAAATCCATAATTGGCGTGCCTATTAACTCTTCCGGCTTGTAACCATAGGTTTTAATCGCCTCACTGACAAAAATAATATCGCCATGTTTATTCAAACGATATATGATATCAGGTGATTGGCGAACTATTGAGTCCAGCAGGCTTTGAGTTATATTGGCATCAACTTCGCTGATTTTTTTACTCGTAATATCTTTAAATATGGTTACGAAATAGACGTCAGTGAGATAACATATGGTGATATTCAGATGCTTTTCGATGGATGAAAAATAGGTGTCAAAAACCAGGTTTTTCTTTTCATTATAAACCTTGTCAATCTCCTCCAGAAATGGAGCTTTACCCAGGCCATATAATTTTGAGGCTAATGTTCCAACCAGGTCCTGTTCAATCATCCCGGTCAGGTTTTGAAAGGTAGTAAGTGTTAAATCAGCAATTTCATAATCATGAACTATATTTCTTTTTTTGTCCGTAATTTTGTTTAAAACAGCAACTTCATTGAGATCGCCGATAACAGATTTATAACAATCCCATTTTTGCGGGTAATCATTATTTCGAGCGGCAGCAACTTCTGGGTGCAAAAACCTGCTAATGCGTTTAAAACTGTTCTTGATACTCAAATTTTTAAGATAGTCTAACATTTTTAATATCTTAACCTTATCAATTTAATCAGCATTTTTAACTGCCGATCAGGTTTGACAATATGTATAATATCTTAACAAAATCATTTCCTATTGTTTTTTTCATTACACTTATTTTCCAGATGTTTAATTCTCTTTTCCTGCTTATCTATTATCTTTTGCAACTGATTTGAATGATCAATCAGGTCCATCTCAATCGACATTTTGTTTTTTATGTAATGAGCAAACATTAATACCTTACTTCTTCCATTTTCCGGAAAAACATAGGCGTTCATTTCCAGGGGGATATTTGTATTATCCTTGGCAACACAAATTACATCAAAGCAGGTCGTTCCTTTTGTTAAAAACTTATTCAGTTTCTGCTGATCAAAAAATGGTATTTCTAAAAAATGATCCGTTTGGATTATATCAATAATAGTTTTTTCTTGAATTTCACTTGTGCTGTATTTTAGAACCCGGCAGGCTGCTTCATTTGATTCTAAAATTTTATTGGATTCAAGATCAAAGACAAACATTGGATCAGTAATAGTATTAAAAAGTATTTTATATCTATCGTCTTTACAAATAAGATTTTTTTCAGCTTGTCGTTTTTGGGAACTTTCTTTTAATAATTTAGAATTAGCTTCAACAAGTTCTGAAGTCCGCTTTTCAATTTCAGCTTCAAGATTTTTATATGCTTTTTGCAATACACTATCCATTTTTTTACGGATAGAAACGTCCCTGGCTACACCATGTGTTCCAAAAAAGTTTTTTTCTAATACTTTACCTTCGCGATAAATACCCTCGGCATCTATTTGAAAAATTGTTTCCTGACAATAATTTGTGATCTTTGTTTCAATGGGAATTATTTTTTTTTCTTTGGTTAGCAGTCTAATTTCCAAAATTTTTGTTGATCGCTGGCCTGTTCTTCGTTCATTCACTTTGTGAATTGCCTTTTGCTTATCTTCCGGATGTACAATTTCTAAAATATTTTTACCAATTAGCTCAGATGGTTCCCAGCCATAACTTTTAATAGCATCGCTGATGAATCTAAAATTCCCATCGTCATCCAAAAGGTAAATGATGTCAGGAGCATTAGAAATCAGTGATTCCATGAAATTTTTTGATTTCTGAACTTCAACTAAATCCAGCTCTTTTTTAATTTCAGCTGTCCCAGCCACTATACAAACCCTATTTTGATTCGTTACTGATAAAAAAAGCCCGTGTTATTGGGGCTGTTTATTATTTACTTTCGTCTTTGTAAATGGTGTCTTTAGGCAATTAAATCGGGAATGAGTAAATGGACACTAACTGTCCAAAAATTTATTGAAAATAACAAAACAGACAACCTAAGCACTTCTTCTTCTTAAAAGAGGTCGTATAACAATTTTATGGATTGCTATAAGGGATTTAGTTTTTCCAATTCCCAAAACAATTCAGGAAATTCCAGATTTTGAAAATTGGACGAGGATATGGCCTTTTCAAACAAGTTTGAATTAGCGAATATATGAAGACTTCTGCGGATTTTCATCATACAACCTCTTTAAAAAAGAAGACATCACTCACAAAATTAAAAATGCTGTTATTTCGTCATTTAAATTCTTTAAAATTATATTCGTCTGACTAATTTTCTACTTTAAAGGAAATAAAAAGGGATCAGTATTTGACCAGAAATTGATCGATGTAGTAAAATCGAACTACTTACGTGGGGCTACGGTAAAAATAAAAAAGGGGATTAGCTGTTTGCACAAGGATTTAATTTTTCAATTAAAACTTCAGCTAACCCCCTAATATGAAATTATTATCTACTCTATTGGATTTTCAGCATCCTTTTTGTGATTGTAATCTCTTGTTTAGCGGCAGTTTTTACTCTCATATTATAAATATAAGTCCCGCTGGCGGCTTGAACGCCTCTCACATTTGTACCATCCCATTTAACAAAGTGTAATCCACTGTTTTTATGATCATCTAATAAGGTGCTGATTAATTTTCCAAGAATATTATAAATTCTTATTTGAACAAGTCCTCTTTCAGGAAGATTAAATCCAATGGTTGTATGGGGATTAAACGGATTAGGAAAATTTTGCTGTAATTCAAAACCGCTTTCACTCAGGAACGAATTTTCAATGCCACTTTCAAAATCAATTATAAAAGTATATGCAGCACTCCAGGGACCATTGCCAATAGAATTTACAGCCCTTACACGCCAGAACAATTGAGCGGCCATTGGCTCCTCTAAAACAACATATTGCAATGTATCAACAGTATTCACTGCATCATACAGATCGCTAAATGCTTCATCGAATGATATTTCCAGCTGATATTCATCAGCGAGCAATACAACTGCCATGCAAAAAGTAATGTATCCGGATTATTTAAAATTATACTGTCAGCCGGTGCTGTTAATAGAGGGGCTGTTTGCGGTGCTTGTGACACTAAAAATGAGAACACGTCGCTCCACGGACCATTATCTACATTGTTAACAGCCCGCACTCTCCAAAAAAAACTGTCCCCTAATTGCATATCCAACGAAACAAAGGAGGCTGTATCGGTCAAGAGTAAATTGCTTTCCGTTTCAGTAAAAAGATCATCCCGCGAGATGTTCAAATTATACTCTGTTGCGCCAAAAACAGGATTCCATACAAAAAGCACTGAATCTGCAACTTCAATTCTAATATTATCAAGCGGAGCTATTAAACCAGGGGGTGACTGCGGGGCTGCTTCAGATGTTGTCAGACGCCAAATATAAGACCATGCTCCAACCTCATTATCATCATTAAAAGCCTGTACACGCCAAAATATTGTCGTATTATAAGCAAAAATGTTAGTGATATAACTGGAATTATTTGTGGATGCAGATTCAAGAATATTATTAAACAGGGAGTCCAGTGCCATTTCAAAATAATAACCGCTGGCATCCGGGACGTTATCCCATTCAAAGTAGACATTGAGTGGAAAAATATCCATCTCGTTATCTTCAGGTATTAACAATTGAGGTTGGCCCGGAACTACATTATTTGTTGTGAACCGTGTGGAGGTCGACCAGTCGCTGGCGCCGTTTACATTGGAGTACAAAACATGCCAATAGTAAGTAGTGTTGGGAATTAAATCAGTAACTAAAACGGAATTGGTATTTGTTAAATTTAAATCGGCTACCACATTCGCAAACATGTTATCTGTGCTTACCTGCACCCTGAAATTATGCTCGATCGAATCAAGATTAGCACTCAAATCTATTTGCCACTCTAAAAATACTGAGCTTGTATCCGTTACCTCTTCTTCATCAAATGGGGAAAAATTTTGGGCAGGATTGTATTGCGTGCTGAACTCATTGATTGAAGACCATTCACTGGTATCTGTTGCAAAGAAAGCTCTTACTTTCCAGTAGAATTTCCAATTTGCAAACAGCTCTGTTATTTCTATAGTGTTAGTGGATGTAATTTCATTAATAAGGGGATCATTGAAGTTTTGATCCCCATTTATAACAATTTGATACTCTATTGCTGTGTCAATTACAGTCCATTCAAATTCTATGGACTGCGGATTGATATCTTGTGCCAAATTCTCCGGGAAAGTTAGATCCAGAGTTTGTGCATTTAATAGTGATAACCCTGCACAAAGCATGAAAACCGCGCCAACAGCCCTTTTTTTGCAACTCATTTTAATCCTTATGTATTAAATGGTTTATCTATTTTACCATTACCATTTTCTTAACGATATTGGTTTTCTTGCTATTTAATACATAAAAATAAATTCCTGAGGCTGTCATCATACCAGACTCATTGCGGCCATCCCAGTTTACGACATGAAATCCCGCCTCAAAACGCTTGTTTACAATCGTCTTGATTTTTTGACCTAAAGTATTATAGATAGTTACTCTTATCAATGCTGCATCTGGCAGAGCAAATTTTATTTTTGTTTTACCATTGAATGGATTTGGATAATTCTGCGCTAATTCCAATTTGGTCGGCAGCAGAGCAGTTACTGTAATCGAGCCCTCTTTTACTATCACACCACTATAGGATACCGATTTAAGTGTGTACTCATATGTTGTTCCAACTTCCAATTCAGTATCTGTAAAGCTGTAAATTGTTTGACTTGAAGTGGTTCCCTGACCCTCCAGTTCAGCAATCATTAGGGCATCATCAGGCGAATTATCTATTTTTCTCTCGATAATCCATTTTAGGTTATTAATTTCACTCTCTGTCACCCATTCCAGTGTAATTCCTTTTTCCTCTGCCATGGCCGAGAAAGCAGAAAGCTCTACCGGCAAGCCGGTGTCCTCACTTTGGTTAGATGGGAACCAGTTACCAGCGCTAAATGCCGATGTTACTCCTGAGTATTGGATCCAGTTTTGGGAGGTGTTTGCGCTGGAACGATGTGGACCTTCAGCTGGGTTGCTGCCGGATTGAAACCATAAGTAAGAAAGATTATCATTTTCGCCATTCGGAATTTCATTGCTGGAGTTATTTGTTCCATCCGAATAATAGGATCTTATGTCTACATCAAACCCACTGGGGCTTACTGGAACCGTAGTGACGTTATAATGGCGTTCAAAAGTTAAACTATCAACAAAGGCATTATCAATCAGTTGAACAGTAATACTGCTTAAATCACCAATTGTATTAATTGTGATTACAAAATCATTACCAAACGTATAGGTATTGCCTTGCGAGACACTTTGTGTTTCATTAAAAGTCCAGCGTACATTTCCATTACCAGCCCCATTATCACTTTCGTACCTGGCGCTCGCCAAATCGCCTTTATAATTATTAAATAAAATACTTCCCGAACCATCGTAGAGAACATTATAGGTAGGGGGTGATCCGCCGGCACTAAATGTAACATCCTCTGCAGTGCCCAGTGTTTGGCTATTTGAAATATTCAGATAACTTGTACCGCTGCCGTTTTCGAAAACACAGCCTTCAAAATTATTTGCCAAATCAATTGCAGCTCCCGCGCTAACATCAACACCGGAACCGTTTGTATAGGCAAATTTTGCAAAACGGGCGCTAATCGTTGATCCACTGTTCAAAATAATCGGATAATAGCCGGAGCCACCATATCTTGATATTTCGGCCAAATTGCTGGCATTGGTTCCAATTGCTGTCAGCTGCCCGCCACTTTCTACAGTTATGCCCTGCGAACCGCCCTGGATTAAAAAGCTGGCATTGGTATTTACATCAAGTTCGCCCTGAATGGAGACTAAATTTGCCGTTCCGGCACCCACTGAAACTTCTTGACCGTTTGTATAAAATGTACCTGCAGTAATTTGCAGATTATTAGCTATCCGGATATCATCCATAGATCTGAGACTTCCGCCAGGGGTATTGATAGTCAGGTCATAAAGATCCGAGCCATTTGTTGTTATTGAATCAGTTTCAGCGCCAAGAAAAGTCAAAGTACCCGTGCCGCTTTGAAACGAGCCGCCGCTATTGGTAAAATTGCCCTGACTTTCCACATCAAGGTTTCCAAAGGAAAGGATACCGGAATTAAGTAAAAGATCATTTTCAACACGAAGATTATCGCTGGAAAGTGAGATTTGGGCTGTTGCTCCTTTGTTTATTATTAAATCATAAACCCTTTTTCCTGATCCGGTGCCACCGGATTCAAGATTTTGTAATGCAACTCCTTGAATAACCAAAGCCGAGTTTCCATGAGAATACGTTCCTGAATTAGACCAGTCTCCTCCCACAAAAACCGTATCTGAATTAGATCCGATGTTTAAAGATGTTCCGGATCCAATGGAAATGTTATCTTCTACAGTAAGATTATTACCAGCGGTCAATGTTAAACTGCCGCTTGTTATGGTTAAGGATTTAATAGCAGCATCAGCAGAACTGATAGTAGGTAAATTACTTGCTGTTTCTATTACAACAAATTCTGAATCCGCCGGAACTGCTTGTGGAGACCAGTTGCTGGCAGTAAACCAGTTAGAACTTGTTGATCCGGTCCATGTGCGTGTAATAGTAGTATAAGTCCAGTTTACAACATTATCAGGATCATATTCGTAAGCTGCTCCTTCAAAAGTACCTGAAGCATCTTCGATCACATAATTACCACCACTTGAATTAGTCACATAAACATTATAAGACGTGCCGCCTGGATCGGATGGAAATTGAACTTCTGTAATTTTGTTTGCTCCACTTAAATCCTGACTGTTGTTAAAAATTGCCAGAAATTTACCATTGGTAGCACCATTTGTAAAAGTACCATCGCTAAAGTTATTTGTTGAATCAATAGTACCGCCATTTATATAAATACCGCTTTGGTTCATGTATTCAAATAAGAAGTTGCGCGCGGCAATTTCAGCTCCGCTTTGTACTTCAAAATTATAACTTCCGCTACCAGAGCTTCTTGTAACCCGGGCAATATTTCCGGCAGTACCTACAATATTTATTCTGCCGCCACTGGCAACCGTTAAACTTGTCCCGGTGTATAATCTAAGCTGCGCCCCGGCATCAACATCTAACAGACCGGAAACATTGGCCTCGTCCGCTGCATTTCCTATGCTAAGAATTTGTCCGTTAAGGTCCAGGGTATCCGTTGCGCTGATATTCAGATCTTCATTAAGCGTCATGGCATCCTGCAGTGTATAATGGGTGTTTGTTCCGTCAAACGTTACATTATAAAAAGGTGAGCCATTGGATGTAATATTGCCGCTATAATTTGATGCGCTAAAGTGCACATCGCTATTATCAGGAGCGTAGGTGCCGCTATTTATCCAATCACCTTCAATGTATATGTCTCTTGTTCCGTTTGCGTCAAACTCACCTGAAATTATAGATAAATCATTATTTATATATAAATCAGCAAGCCCGCTTATATAGCAAATTCCTGAAGGTTTATTAATAACAATATTATATAACTCATTTCCGGTTCCACTGCCTAATGCTTGTATATATTGAGTCCCGCTACCATTCATCGTTAGTGTATTTTGGACTGAAGCCCCATTCGCTTCCAAAGAACCGTAATTGTAATAATATTCACCCACAGTAATATTATAATTGTTGGTTGTAACATCTAATGTATCACCGGCCTGCACATATAAACGACCTGCAACATAAAGGTCACTGTTTTCAAGAGTCCATCTTTTAGTTGCTGAAGCCTGATGATACAGCTCTAACCAGCCGTAATAAATGGAGTCCGCATCAGCATCCCGGGTGCGAATGGTCTGGTTCATTGTGCCATCATAGCGCACATAACTATCTGCAGCTAAAGTTACAGTTTCAAAGTTGGTTGGGAAATTATCTGCATTACGAACATACAATCTTACCAGGCTTCCCAGGGTAAACGTATCACTTCCGCCAACGCCATTTACACTATAGGTATCAATGTTTAGGTAAGTTACACCGCTGTTTACCGCAAGTTGGCCATTTACAGTAATATTGTTGCTAAGTATTTTAGCACCGCTACCACTAAAAGTGACATTTCCTAAAACAGGAGAATTGCTGCCGTTTATATATTGCGTGCCGCTTCTGTCAAAGGTGATCGAACTGTTGGTTGCGGTAAAAGTACCGTTATTGGTCAGGTATATCTCAATTGAAAGGTTAGCAGTACCGGCATCAACAGTTGCCCCGGAATTAACAAGCAGCGTCCCATTAATATCAATTGTACCACTTAATGTTTTTGTACCAGTTCCGGAAAATTCCAAATTGTAAAAATCATCTGTACCACTTCCTG
Organism: Calditrichota bacterium; assembly: GCA_963723365.1. Lineage (GTDB taxonomy): Bacteria > Calditrichota > Calditrichia > Calditrichales > J004 > CAVRRG01. The sequence continues at coordinate 15,405 of CAVRRG010000015.1, forward strand.
AAACTGTTTGAGCTGAACTGCCATTAAATTCAACAGTTCCCGATCTGTAAACAAAAGAACCGGAATTTGTCCAAACTCCCCCCACAAATATCTGCCTGTTGGAAGGACTAACATCCAGGCTTGAACCGCTGTTTATCGTGATGTTTTTATTCACCCATAAATTTTGTGAAGACAGGGTTACTATTGTGTTGTTTGTAAATAATATATTATTGAAACGTCTGGTACTGCCTGTACCTCCGGAATTAAGAGTCTGACTTATTCCACTAAAAACAAAGCTTCCTGTTCCCGGATTCAAAGTTCCTGAATTTGTATAACTGCCCGTTACAGAAACTGTATCTGTTCCAAAAACTGTTAAGGTACCGCTTATTTGCAGATCGCCATTAACAGCTAAATCTCTAAAACCGCCAATTTGCAGTAATCCGCCACTTTCAATAGTTAAAGAAGCACACTCCGCGTCGGCAGTGCTAATTAGAGGATCATTGGTAACATTGGGAATTGTTACGCTATTTGAATCCCCCGGAACTAATCCGCTATCCCAGTTCCCGGTGTTATGCCAGTCACTGTTTACAGTGCCTGTCCAGGTGTACGAGGTAATATTTGTAATCCAATCAATGCGATTAAAGGGATCGTTTTCATATATCGAATCCGCATAAACTCCCGTCGCGTTAAAAAAGGTAAGATTGCCGGCATCATTTGGTTTATTTACATTTTCGCCCGAACCACCCAGGGAAGTGGCAAAGGTGACACTGTCAATTTGCATGGTCTGATCGTTGTTTATATAGAGATATCTGCCCGCTGTTACACCGTTTTCAAAAGTTCCATTACTAAAATCTTCTGTTGTATCTGCACCGGCCCCGGCAATTTGTCCACCATCAATATATATACCTGCTGCATCCATATAGGAGAAAGTGTAGTAACGGGCGTAAATGACTCCTCCTGCAGCAACTGTAAATCCATATTGAGCGGTTCCATAGTATGATACATTGGCATTGTTGCCATCGCTACCTACAACTTTAATAGTACTGGTATTAGAAGCGCTCGCCACATTGACATCATTTCCATTTCTGACATTTAAGTTGCCGCCCGCTCCAATTTCAAATGTTGCATTTCCATTGGAAGCATTGATATCAAACAGATCCCCGCTGCCATTTGTAATACCAAAATAAAAAGTGTTTCCATTTAATAGTGCGTGCCCCTGTTGAAAATCATAATTATTGTCAACCCGGATATCATCAACATGAATAATTGAATCCGTGTGATTAATTACTAAATCATAAAATTGATTTTGAAAACTTCCGGTATATCCTGTTTGAATCGTATCTCTGCTAGTACCGGCAAATGTAACCTGGCCCGAACCATGCACAAAATAGAGAGGACCTGTATTGTACCATGAATTTAAAAGTGTAACATCATTACCATTGGGTCGGAATGAACCAGAGGTTGTACCTTGCAGGTTAATGTTATTGTTGACGTACAAATCGCCACCCAAATAACAGATGCCTGAAGCTTTATTAACCGTCAAATCATAGAACTGTTTGGCAGCGGTTATCCCATTGGTATTTATATATTGAGTGACCGTGCTGGTAAACTCAACGGTTCCTTGACGATATATAAATGTGCCCGGATTAGTGAAATCACCTTCCAGAGTTATTTGGTAATTATTGGCAGAAACATCCAGTGTATCGCCTGCGCCAATAGTAATATCATTCAGCACATAAATCGGTCCAGTCAATGTTTTGGTGCCTGTACCATTTAAAGTAATATTATAAAAATCAGCGCTGCCCTGTCCAGCGATTGTTTGATCGACTCCGGCAAAGTTTATTGTACCGTTGGCATCAAACATTGAGGCCGAACTCGTTGTATTCCAGTTACCCTCCACAGTAACTATTCTTCCGACAGGATAAAGTATGCCTGAGCTTACAGTCATATTGCTATCCACCTGAACATCATAATTATAGAAACGAAGTTCGCTGTCAGACGGTTTGTTTATTACCAGATGATTAAACTTTTTAGCATCTGTAGTGCCGTAAGTATAAATATATTGATTGTCAGAGCCGTCAAAAGTAACCGTATTTGAATATAAATTTGTTGTGCCAAGGTTATACCAATAGGCGCCGGCATTAATGTTATAGGAGTTTGCGGCATCCGCATCTAAGGTGGTCGCCGCATACATATAAAATCTGCCACGAAGATCAAGATCACCATCCAGTGTTTTAGTATTATACCTGAAATTTATCTCACCATACTGGATTTGATCGCCATCGCCATCGGTAGTGACTATGGTTTGAGCTAAATTCCCGTCATAATTAATTCTGCTGGTTGAAGCCAGGTTTATTGTTTCAAAACCCGTTGGGAAATTATTCGATCCCCGAACATATAAGTCAACACCAGATGATATGTTTATAGTATTCGTGCCACCGCTACCTGTTATCGTATTGGTTAGCACATTTAAATAGGTGATTGTCGAATTAAGTGTTAAATCTCCGCTAAGCGTTATATCACCCGACAGAACTTTGGCTCCCGTACCTGCAAATACAAGCGAAGGGAAGTTGTCTCCACCAGAGCTGGGATATAAATATTGGGTGCCTTCCCGGTCAAAAGTAACTGTATTGCCTGTTCCGGGTGTAAAAGAGCCACCCTGGTTATTATCAAAATATACACCAAGGAACATGTCATTGGAATTCAAATCAAAAGTTACATTATTAGCGATATATAAATTATTGTTGGCGTCTATTGTGCCGTTCGCTGTTTTTGTTCCACTATTTGTCAGATACAAATAACCATATTCAATAGCATCGCCATCAGCATCCAAGCCAACAACAGTCTGGTCCCCTGCCAGGTTATAACGCACAAAACTAGTTGAAGATAGAGAAAAGTCTTCATAACCAGCGGGGAAATTGCTTGAACCCTCAACATAGAGCTGCGCAGCTCCTTCAAGAGTAAAAGTATTAGAAGCCCCATTGCCGGTAATCGAATTGGCGTTCATATCAAACGTAACAGAATTGATAGAAATATCACCATTTGTTTCAACAGCCGCACTCAAAGTTTTTGTTCCTGAACCACTGAAAGTAGCATCATTAAATACGGTTGTGGCTGTGCCGGATATGGTTTGATTGGCGCCATTAAAAACAACATTGCCGCCCTGTGGTATAAATTCCCCGTTATTTGTCCAGCTATTAATAATGGTAATACCATAATTACTGGCCGAGGCATCCAATTCTGCGGAACCGTTAATTGTTAAATTATTGGAAATTTCGATGGCCCGATTTAATGTTACAGTATCGGCATCAATCACCAGGTTGTAAAAATCATCTGTTCCGGTTCCTGTAATCAAAGCACTATTGCCGGACATGGTTACAGTTCCTTGCTGATTCACAAAAACAGCCGTGTCCGCATGTAACCAATCTGCACCAACCTGCACGGAAAAATTACCGCTGTTAACATCAAAAATACCATCAACGATGTAAAAGTTACCATCTGTCCGGATATTATCATTTAAAGAAGCTGTACCGCCAGTCTTTTGTATGGCCAAATTATTAAAACGTTTTGTTGTACCCGTTCCGCCTGTGATTATATTCTGATCTATAGTTCCTGTGAAAATTACCGCCCCATTGCCATTATTTGTAAATGTACCACTCGAATTTGACCAGTCCCCTTCTATCCATAACGTATCTGCAGAATTATCAAATTGCAGGGTACCTAAAATGTTAATATCTCCTGTTATAGCTAATTTACCCGGGCTGCCGCCAGTACCAACAGACAGAGTTGCTCCGGATTCTATAGTTAAATGAAAAGTGCTGTCTGTTGTAGAAGTGATAACGGGCTGATTTGAGGGAGCGGATGGTATCCTAACTCTATTTGAAGCGTTGGGTACAGATCCAATATCCCAGTTAGCTGCTGTGGACCAATCTGTTGATGCCGAACCGTCCCACACGACTTCGCTTGAAGTAAAAGACCAGGTTATCAGGTTATTTGGATCATCTTCAAAAGCCGCACCGCTAAAGGCACCGCCCGGATCCAAAAAGGTTAGAGCGCCCTGGTTTAAATTTTTTGTTACGTTGTTTGTTGCACCACCGGGATCTTGCGGAAAAGAAGTATTTGTGATCGGATTAATAGTCTGGCTATTATCTATCGTTAATAATGTCCCTCCACTTAGTCCATTTGTAAAGGTACCATCACCAAAATTATTTGTGCCATCAACTGTAGAACCATCATTAACATTAATACCGCTGGCGTCCATATACTCAAAAACAAAATAGCGGGCACCAATACTTGCACCACTGGCAACGTCAAAAGTATAATTTCCGGTACCCTGGTTTGTTACGGTAGCCGGATCACCTTCAACACCGACAACATCGATATGTCCGCCGCTTTCAACTATCAGGTCTACACCGGAATCAAGCTTTAACTGCGAACCCGCATCAACAATAAGAGAATCGCTGACAGAGACACTGTCACCACTGGCTGTTCCGGCCCATAATTCCTGACCATTCAGGTGAAAAGCGCCATTATTTATGTACATATCATCATCAACATACATTATATCCTGCTGGAAATAGGACGTACCTGTAGCATCAAATTCTACCCTGAAAAATGGTTCACTGTTGGTCGTAATAGTTTCTGATGAACCTGCTCCAATACCAGTAAAAAAAACTGTTCCGCTGTTTGGCTGTAACTCGCCATTAGTCTCAATAGTCCAGGAGCCGCCCACAGTAAGCGAGTAATTATTAGTAGTGATATCTAAATCACCCTGGGTAACCGTAAGATCATTAATAACCGTTAAATTATCCTGCAGATCAAAATCATAGCCTGCATTTAATAAATCAATAATTAAATTATAAACACTATCGCCATTTGTGGTGATAGTGATGGGGTTCCACCCCGCATATTCATCAAATTCAAGAGTAGAAGTATTTGGGGTAAACGCGCCGTTATTAACAAAATTACGGCCGATTTTAACAATATTTGATCCGGCAATAGCAAGGGTTGAACCACTGGCAATATCCAAACTCCTGTTTATATCCACATTTGAAGTAATGGTTTTGGTGCCGCTGCCCTCAAAAGAAACATAATTGAAATCATCCGTTCCCGTTGCCGATAAGCTTTGTGTTGTCCCGACAAAATGAACTGTATCATCTGTCGTTGCTCTATAACTTCCGGTGCTGGAGAAATTACCATAGATATAAATATCCGTTTCTTCATTAGCCATGCTGCTGTTACGCCCGGGATATAATTCACCGTTTATTACATTAATATTGTTTGCTACTTTTAAATCATGTTCATCATAATAAATATAAGCCCCGCCGCTTTTATTAAGGGTTAGATTATACAGACTATCCGTAGGCCCGATATAAAGAGTGCTGTTACTGGAGCCATCAAAAGTCAGTGTTCCATTTCTGGCATCAAAGGAGCCGCCGTTATTGTTATTAAAGGTTAATCCAACTTGCAGTGTATAATTGCTCCCCGAAAGGTCCAAAGTTCCACCTGACTGAATGATAACATTGCCATTGGCATCTACATCATCACCCAATGTTTTAGTGCCGCCGGAAATATCCATATGATGGAAATCATTTGATCCATCACCGCTAATAGTCTGGCTTGTGCCCTGAAAGAAGACGGTTGCTGTACCATGCAAAAATGTTGCCCCGGCTGCTTTTGTCCAATCCCCCTCAACATACATATTGCGGTTTGTAACCGAGATACCAAATGAACCAGCTGTTAAGTTAAAATCATTGGTGATTAAAACGGTATTTCCAAGAATGGCTTCACCACCGGTTTTATTGACAGTCAGGTCGTATAATTCACGTCCGGCTATTATTCCACCCGCATCAAACAGTACATTCCCTGAACCGCCTAATTCCAAAGTAGTAGGGTTGGCTGTTGAATTTATAGTACCGTTATTATCATAATCACCGTTTAGAAACAATGTAAAACCGGTTACATCATCAATGTCAAAAGTCGTTCCTGCGGCAATATCCAGTTCCCCGTTAACGGTTAAATTATTGATAACACCGTCTACCGTTTTTGTGCCGCCGCTGGCAAAAAACAAATTACCATATGTAATTCCTGTTTGAACAGTTTGGCTTCCTGCAAAATCATATCGTATAGTTGAAGTCGCGTCAATGGAGTAGCTGTTAAAGGCCGGAAAATTAGCTGTAGCACGCACATAAAGAAGAACATTAGCACCCAAAGTGAAAGAAGAAGTTCCCCCACCACTAAGGAGATAGGTCTGCAGGTTTAAATAACTTACCCCGGCAGAAATGATACAATTATTGTTAACCGTTGTATTTCTGTATAGAATTTTATTTCCTGAACCTGCGAGAGTTAAATCATAAAATGTTGTCGCATTTGAGCCTGTAATACTTTGGGCGGCGCCATCAAATGTAACTGCACCACCACGGGGATTAAAAGAGACACCACTATTATACCAGTTACCAGCAATATTTATGTTGTGATTACCGGATGTTACATCAAAGGTGGCTTGAGTACCTATGTATATGCTTTCATTTACATCAAGATCGCCATCGGGCATTTTTGTAGGAAAATTGCCGGAATTTAACCTGTACAGATAAATTCTCCCGTATATTATCTGATCTCCATCACCATCAAGAGTTCTGATTATCTGATCTGTATTCGATTGATAATAAACGTATCCTGTTGTATTTATGTTAATGGTATTAAAACCGGTTGGGAAATTGTCATCGGCTCCCCCGGTCCCGTTTGTTCGTGTGGTTCTTATGTAAAGATCCGCTCCTGAAGTTAGTGTAAAAGTCCCGCCATTTCCCGAAATTATGCCAAAACTCGAAACGGTCGCGTAATCATTGAGCAATAAGTTATCGCCGCCATTTACCGTTAAATCACCATCCACATTTAATGTATCATAAACGTAAACAGTACCTGCATTCCCGGAGATAATTAAATCATTAAAATTAAAAACACCCGGAGCACCTCCGCTTAAATTACTGTAAATGATTTGTGTACCTGTACCATCCATATTAATTGATCCGCTGCCTAAGGCAAGGGTACCATCATTTCTAAAATAGCCTTCAATTGTATGATCGTAAGAGGAAGGATTAAAAGTAACGCCATTATATATGCGCAATTGATTGTTAACGTCTAAATTACCGGTAGCCGTTACTGTTCCGCCACTCGACATATACAAATTGTAAAATGTTGCTCCGGAAACGTTCTGGTTACCGCTGCCATTCAAAAATACATCTGAGCCGCTATTCGCAGTAAATGTACCATCCAACAATAAATTAAAACCAACGTTTAAATCACCGGAAAGTGAAAGGCTTGCTCCGGAGTTAAGATCAAAGGTACTATCGACTGTAAGTGTTAGGGAGCCAATTACCAGGGAAGCGCCACTCTGCAATAAAACCGAATTAGCTACGCCGTTGGAACCTGTAATAATTTCGACATAGTCGCCGCTTACTAATGTTATGTCATCAGCATTTGTGGGAACAACATCATTACTCCAGTTGGCAGCATCATTCCAGTTGCTGGTTCCGGCACCCCCGTCCCAGGAAACTGCCAGGGCCGTTTTCGCTACAATATTGGTATTTGGTGGCGGAGGTATTGCAAAATCCTCCTCAGGTTCAATAAAATCTACCGGAACTTCCAGCAGCCTTTCTTCTTCAATGGCCTGGAGATCTTCCACTCCCCGAATACTGTCCAGGTCTGCTTCTTCAAAATTATGCCGCTGATCATTGTCATCCTGGGCAAAGCCTAGACTTGTTATACCAAAAAAAATAAGTATTAATAATAAACTCAATCCTTTGCTGTTCATAAAAACCCCCTTTGGATATTGCTACCCGTTACCTTGTGCAATTGGTTGCAGGCATTAGCCTGCTAAAGAATGACTCATCCTTGTGTAATTCTTTTATAATTAAACTCCCAAACTTTAGAGCATGTTATTTACCAACAGATATTTTCGTTGATATCCCTTGTATCTTTAATTTTAAGCAATAATGTGCGACTTTTAACCATATTTGCTGTAAAACAGGGTGGCATAAAAGAATAAAAAACAACTGTTTAAGAAATAATTTTCCTAAGCTCCATTAGGTTCTGCGAACAAAACTCTCATAGACCTGTGTATAAAATGTACTTTGAATATTATATTCATTTTTTTTATGTATTCTCACTATTTAAAATTTTTAATAATCATTTCACCTTCCGTTAGAGAAGAAATTATTTCCAAAGCGTTTGGCTCATTATTATCATTAAAGGTGACACTTTCATATTCGCCGTTGTTCATAAAAATATTGCCGTTGCCGGATTTTGTAACAACTTCTATTTCTCCTGTAAATAAGCTTTTCTTAAAATTTTCAAGAACATTATCGATATTTTTTTCTTTTAAAGAATATACATGTCGTATGCTTGACACATGGTTTTCACGGATTATTTGGGTTAGCTTACCCCTGAAATAAATATCACCATAATTCATATATATAAAATCATCAAAACCGCTCTTGCGCGCTTTACGGATAAAATCCAATTCTTTGCTATTAACAATTAATGCAAAATATACATTGCTAAAATCGTAGTCAGCACTATTGAAGAAATTAATAATATCGCCATCCGAAAACATTGTAGTAGCTATTATAATATCAAAATCTTTGTCGGCAATTATTTTTTCAGCTTCTTTTAAATTTCCACAGCTAACAACATTATTATCTTTGCCGGTAAAGACCTTGTCAATTATTTGAATGCGTTTATCATTTTGATCGATTAATAAGGTGTTTAATTTATTACTGAACAGACTTTGCTTTCTGTTCAGGACATGGTCCACCTGGTTTTTTATTTCGGCAAGATCAATAGGTTTTTTCAAACAGTCGTCTGCTCCCAGTTCAAACCCTTTTTGAATAAGGACATCATCTGTGGAGCCGGTTAAAAAAACAAAAGAGATATTGGCCAGGTCGATATTTTGTTTTATTTCTGCTAAGATTGTAAGTCCACTGCTGGTTTCTAAATTCAAATCACAGATAATCATATCCGGCATAAAGTAACGGATGCTGCTCATCAAATCCTTGTCAAAGAAATATCCTTCGCACTTATAACCAAAATGATTAAAATATTCCATTAACAAATTAACAACAGACTCTTCATCATCTATAACAAATAATTTCGTCATCCTTAACGTACCTTTGCCTTAGAAAAAAATAGAGGGTCGATCAAATCCGTCCTCATTTATTTTAATTTCCACCAATTAAATAGTGGTTTGTTATATTCCTAGAGATAGTTATCGATAGGGGTTAATCAAATCTTTTGTTTTTTTTGGGATTTGTTCAAAAAACCTACATCCCGGGTTGGAATATTTGGAAAGTAATTAAAGTAATATCAATCTGTTTGAACAGCAGTTTTTTTAGACAATTTTTCTTCTTTAGAGCCAAATTTTATAAGTGACTCAATTATAATCCATCCTACTATAAGAATAACTGCAATATTGATAACTTGCAGTAATATGGATTGAGCTGTAAAGATTAACTGGTTCAAAACTGCAGCCCATAAAGTCATAATGCTCATAAAGACTGCCGGCAATCCGCCAACAAGCCAGAACCAGCCGCCTTTTCGTTTCAAATATACGGTAACAACCACAAGTGCGATGGCACCAAGGGTCTGGTTAACGGCTCCAAATAAAGGCCATAATGCCAGTGCTCCTTTTCCATCAGCTCCGGAGGCAAAGGCCAGAACGGCAGCAGAGAGGACAACAAAAAATGTAGCAACATAGCGGTTCCCAAGCATATTGATCTTAAAATCCGTGCCAAACTCGCTCACCACATAGCGCTGGATGCGGGTAGCAGTATCCAAAGTTGTTCCTGCAAAGGAAGCAACGAATAATCCCATCAGCACAACCCCCAATTCAAAAGGAATCCCTATCATGGCAATCATGTTCGCAGAGCCTTCTACAAATGCTGCTATCTTAGAACCTAAACCGGATGCAGCAGTCCACGAGGCGTAATGAGAATTCCATGCCGCTACGCCAAATAATGTGGTGCCGTCTGCTGTTGTATAGCCCATTCCAATTCCGGCACTAACCGCAATAATCACAAGTGTGGCCAAACCTCCTTCAACCAGCATCGAGCCGTAACCAACAAAAAGAGCATCCTTTTCATTGCGTAGTTGTTTTGCCGTTGTCCCGGAACAAACCAGGCAATGAAATCCGGAAATTGCCCCGCAGGCAATTGTTATGAATAGAAATGGCCATAATGGCGGTGCTGCTGGCGGAGAAACCTGAACCAGCGGGGCGACAATCTCTAAGCCACCCCACAACAAACTGGCTGCCACACCCAGAACCAGCAGAAGCATTGTTGTTAAAAGCTGGTAGGCATTTATATAATCGCGCGGTTGCAGTAATGTGGTTACCGGCAAAACCGAGGCGATATACGCATAAACCAAAAGCAGAATTGTCCAGATACCGGTAGGTGGAATACCCCATATTTCGGGCATGCTGAATGGAATTAAATATCCCAGACCGACAAAAAGATATAAAACTAAAAGTGCTGCAACGGACCACAACGTTACATTTTTACCCCGCTTATAAATTAAGCGGCCCAAAACAATAGCTATTGGTATTTGAAGCCATACCGGCCAGACTGAAGAAGGATACATACTAAAGATAATGGCAATAACCAGTCCAAAAATTGCAATGACTATCCATAAAGCCAGAAAAACCAGGATAAAAAAGAAGATACGTGTCCGTGCATTAATATACTTTGCGGTTACTTCGGAAATAGATTTACCCTGGTTTCGTAGCGAAATAACGAGCGAACCAAAATCATGGACCGCACCCATAATGGCTGAACCCAGGAAGACCCACAGCAGTGCCGGCAACCAGCCCCAAATAATAGCAATCGCCGGACCAACAATGGGACCTGTACCAGCAATAGATGTAAAGTGATGACCAAAAATGATTTCTTTTTTTGTTGGAACAAAGTCTATACCATCTTCAAATTCAACAGCAGGTGTTTTGGCATCCGGGTTGAGTTTAAAAATCTTCTCAGCAAGATATTTACCATAAAAACGGTACATCAATTTGTAGCCGAAATAAACAGCGACCACTATGAATAATATTTGCATTTAGTAACCTATTTATCATTTTAATTCCGGCATTAAGAATAAAATAGAAATGTATAAAAAACAAATCATAAAAAAGTAACAAATGTGAAATTCTAATACCATTTAAAGGGGTCTGTAACAGGAAAAAGATACAAGGACTGGAGATAATAATTTTTTGAATAATTGCCTTTTTTTATCTGATCCAATTTCTTTAAAAACTTTTTTTCATGACTTAATTCAAATTTCATCTGGTATTTGAGATCAGCAAGATTATTGGCTTTATCGATTTCAACGCCGGGACAATCAGGGGCAGGTTTTACAAATATGAACTGTTCAGTTTGCGCTTTAAAATCCAATATCCTGCCGACAGGAGCCATAGAACAGATAAGGGGCTTTAATTTAGGGTGCAAACTGCATAAGCCTGAAAGCAGCTTATTTTCATCAATCGAATTTATTAAAAAAGGGCAGAACTTTAATTTTTTACTGAAGATAGATTTAAATTTAATTTGCGGAATCCAGGCCTCATTTTGTGATTTAACCAGCTGAACAAAGTTATTATCAAATAAATCTTTGGTGTGCTTAAATTTTTTATAACTGGCCATTTTATGCAGATCATAAGGATTTAAATTTACCTTTTGATCTCCCGTGCAGCAATTACCGCACCTGGTACAATCAAAATTATAGGATTCATGAATTATCGGGAATTTCATATTCACCCAAAGTTTGTTTGCCTCTGTCTGCCACAGGAGTTTTGTGTACGGTGATAATGATCCGCTTAAAAAAATCTTAACTTCCCGTCCAGCAATTCAGAACAAAAAACAAATTATTTAAATACTTCCATAAAATATTCAATGGTTTGTTTAAGGCCTGCCATCAAATCATATTCAGGACGAAAGTCCAGATCCTTTTTTGTGTGATCAATGGAAGCCAGACTGTGTTTTATATCTCCTGCCCGGGGTTCAGCGAAAACAATATTGCTGCTGCTGGCGGTTGTTTCAATTATCAATGTGCATAATTCTTTAATGGTAATCGCATATCCGTTGGCCACATTATAGATTCCATTAACCTTAGGATTTATTGCTGCTTTAATATTTGCCTGGACAACATCTTTAACAAAAACAAAGTCGCGCGTTTGCTCACCATCTCCAAATATTACAAGATCTTCATTCTTAAGGGCTTTGCTAACAAAAATGGGTATCGCAGCAGCATACTGACTCTTTGGATCCTGCCGCGGGCCAAACACATTAAAATAACGCAACGAAGTTGCTCCCAGCCCCAAGGATTCATTATACATGGCCAGGTAATATTCACCATCAAGTTTGGTAATACCATAAGGTGATTTTGGATCAGGACGCATATCGACTCGTTTGGGCGAAAGCGGATTATCACCATATACAGCTGCTGAACTGCTATGAACTACTTTTTTTATTTTATATGTGCTTGGCAGCATCCAGGATATTTATCAAACCGTTGACATTTATAGCGATGCATTCCAGGGGCTTCTCCATACTCTCAGGAACAGAAATCAAGGCCGCCAGGTGATGAACATAATCCGCATCTTTCAGAACATCAAAAACAAAATCTCTGTCTGTTATGCTTCCTTCATCCAAAACGGCATCTGAAAATAACTCGGCATTTTTACGATGACCGCTTCGAAAATTATCCAAAATATGTACTTGTGCGCCCTGTTCCAACCAATATTCAACTATATGACTTCCAATAAAACCCGCTCCGCCTGTAACAACTACTTTCATATTAATACTTTCATTTTAGTTCGTTCGAATTTGTCGGTAAAAAGATAATCTGCTTTAATTCGTCCGCCATAGTTTAGATAAATTTTAGCGCAAAAAAAACCCCGCTAAAAAGCGGGGTCTGAATTTTATTCAAAATAATACTTTAACCCAAGCTGGATCTGCCATCTGGATTCTATGGATATATCATCCAAAAAGGTATCTGCTGCATCGCCGGTAAATTGTAGTTCAGGCTCATTTTGCGCATTTAACCCTGTGAAAATTAAGGGTGCTTTTGCGGATGAACCGGCGATAGTGCGCACTCCCCAATCGCTGTTGATTAAGTTACCAAGGTTTAAGATATCCAAACTCAATTGGAACGTATGCATTTTATCATACATGGCAATCTTAAAATCCTGCATTATCCGTAAATCAATATCTGTAAACCATTCACCAACAGCTCCATTGCGATCTGTAATCTTACCACGGTTATCGTTCAGGTAATCATCCTGTTTAATAAAAGCATCTAGTTTATCCCACTGTGTGGCAGCGTCATCGCCACCAGGGATGTCAACAAGATTAATATCAGCTTCATTTTTGGGAACATAAAGAAGATCATTACCACCAACGCCGTCACCGTTTAAATCTCCGGCATAGATATAGGAATGACGAGGTCCTTCAGCTAATTCAGCAAACAAACCAAAATGGGTTGCCCAATTATCACTCCATTGCTGTGTGTAGGTTGCGCTGGCAATAAACCGATTTCTGTTGCCGAATTGCGAATAACTTAGTTCCGGTTTGTTGGGATTTTCGGAAATAGCATTAAATTGCCATAAGAAACTGGCAATTTCAGTTGATGAATGCGTATTCATTGCTTCCATATAGTTATAGCCGACAGAAGTCATTAAACCATTATCAAACCGTTTGCGCAGCTGAATGGTGGCATTCAAATTGTACCCTTCATCCGTATTATCCAATACATATAATGCACCGTTACTAAAAGCATCAAAGGGATTCAGATCGTTTACCGCATTATTACCCGGATCCCAACGAGGCCTGCCGTCAGAACCACCGATAGTACCGATAGGATTAGCCAGGTTAGCATTTCTGACGTAAATTGCATTTAAATCTTTGCCATAGATAAATTCCGCTGTTCCCAATATGCCATATGGAAGCTGGCGATCATAGGCAATATTTGTTTTAAAAAGCTGTGGCCATTTAAAATCAGATACCGTAGAGTTTAAATCACCCGGAACTTGGTTGGCCACCTGATTACCTATCCATACAAAGGGTAGCCGGCCCGTAAAGATACCCGTTCCACCACGAAGTTGAGAGGAAAGATCACCTTCTATATCCCAGTTAAATCCAACTCTTGGTGAAAATAAATATTGAACATCAGGCAATTTTCCGGCATCTATGTTTTCCGGATTACCCTTTTCATCAAGATACGTAAACTGCTTGGAGAAAGTATTAGATTCCAGATCAAAAAGATAAACCGGAGCATCAACGCGCAAGCCAAAGGTAAAATTAACATGCTCATTGTAGGCCATTTCATCCTGGGCATAAACAGCAATTTGTCCCACATCTGTTTCGGCATTGGCAAAAGAGCCACTGCCCAGGAAACTATTGAAATCTACCCGTAGACTATCTGCAACATTAGGATCTGTGGCAGCAAAAAAATCATTCAGTGAGGCAAAAGTGGTTGCCTGGTCTCCGGGATTTTCCCATACATTAAAACCAAAAAAACCATGATAAAATAAGTTAAAGGAATTATTAAACTGGAATTGTTCGTAGGTAACACCTGCTGTTAAAACATGGTTATCCATATAATAATTAAAATTATCAGTAAATTGCAGAACATCCTGATCGAGAACATTATTTATGGAAAATGGTTCGTGCCCAACAGTCGTATATGTTATGCCGCCTTCCGCAATTTCAATGGTCGGGAATGCTCCGCTATTTGGATCACGAAAATCCCGAAATTGGTTATAGCTGGCAAAAAACCGGTTGGCCATATTTCCCATTTGACTGTTTACTTCCAATGCAAAAGAGTTTAATTCATTATTTATGGCATAGCCTGAGTTTTTAAAAGGCAAAGTACTGGCATTTGGACCGCGACCGGTATTATTAAAGCTAATGGCAAAAGGATGGGGTGGCAGGTCCCGCGATGCGTCGAGCATATTCCAGCGAAATGAGGCATTATGCTCATCATTTATGTTCCAGTCCAGTTTCAGCAATAGTTTATCGTTAACCGTTTCGTTGATATAATCTTCATAAACACCGGGATCATAATTGTATACATCTATCATACGTTGGCGAATGGCATCCATTGTCGCTGCATCAACCCGAGAAACAGTTGAACCCGTTGAGCCGTTTCTAGAAGCCGTAAAATTGGAGCCGGGATCTTCACGTCGCTCAATTTCCGCATTAAGAAAAAAGAATAATTTATCTTTGATTATCGGTCCGCCAATTGTAAAACCGGATTGGTAATATACCAGGTCCGGATTTAGAATAGTCTCTCCGGCAACTTCATCTCCAATGAAATTTTCATTTCGAGTGTAACTGTATACCGATCCTTTCCAGGTGTTTGTGCCGCTTTTTGTGACACTATTTATACCAGCACCGGTAAATCCACCCTGACGCACATCATAAGGGGCTACTGAAATCTGGACCTGCTCAATGGCTTCGAAAGGAACCGGTTCGGCGTTGGTCTGTCCACCAGGAGCAGGATCATCCAGCCCAAAAGGATTGTTAAAATAAGATCCGTCAAGTGAAATATTGTTATAGAGCCAGTTGCTTCCGCCAAAACTAAAATTTCCATCACTGCGTGGATCAAGCCGGAAAAGATCACGTGTGCTACGTTTAATTGAGGGCAGCTGAGCGACCTGTTGCGGAGCTATATACGTTTCCGCTCCAGTTCGTGTTGCGTTTAACACTTCATCCTGTTCGCCGGTCACAAGAATAGTACCGGTAACTTCTACATCTTCAGCAAGTGTAAAATCCAACCGTAAATCCTGCCCAAGACTCAAATATATATCATCTGTTGTTATGCTTTTGTAACCAACATAACTTATATTGATTTGGTAAGGTCCACCTATGCGCATATTAGGGATATTATACGCTCCATTGGTACGAGTTGCAGCACCATATTTCGTTCCGGTTTCTTCATGTAGTGCTTCAACATTAGCACCCACTAATAACTCACCGCTATCGTCTGATATAAAACCATTTAACGCGGCAGTAGTAACACCCTGGGCAAAAACAAACCCGCTTACTGCTAATAAAAATGCGAAAATACCTCTAATAGAAAAAAGTCTTATCATAACCCCTCCTTTAAAAGTGATTTGCATAAAAAAATTCCTGCTAATATAATAACAAATATCTGTAATAAAAAAATTCCATACTTATTTTTGCCAATACTAAAATATTCTTTTGTTAGATATAAAAATTGTTATAGTTATTAGAATAAATATTCTTAAAAAAATTAGTTATAAGATGAAAATGCACAGTACTTTTAGGAGAAAATAAAAATGAAAAATATTTTAATTCTGCTATTAATCGCCTCTTTTTCAAATGCTAATCCGCCAAAAAGAATTGAGTTTAAATCGCTGGATGGTTTGCTGATAAGCGCAGATCTTTATGGAGATATTTCAAACAAAACGCCTATGATTTTACTTTTTCACCAGGCGGGATGGAGCAGAGGTGAATACAGGGAGATTGCTCCAAAACTGGTCGAGCTGGGATTTAACTGCATGGCCATAGATCAAAGATCCGGAGATAGCGTCAATGATGTACAAAATGAAACAAAAGTAAGAGCAGAAGAAGCCGGGAAAAGCACAAGTTACCTGGATGCTCTGCAGGATATGGAAGCAGCACTCTAAATATGCTAAAGAAAATCTTGGCATAGGGAAACTGATCGTTTGGGGAAGTTCATATTCCGCTGCATTATCTTTTGTTTTATGCAGTAAATACCAAAATGATGTATTGGGAATGCTGGCCTTTGCACCCGGCGAGTATTTTGAGAGTGCAGGTAAAGGCAGTGATTATATTCGCAGACATGCCGCAAAAATAACAGTGCCCGTGTTTGTTACCTCAGCAAAAGATGAGCATAAAAAATGGCAAGGAAATTTATAATGCTGTCCCGGCAAAGGAAAAGACTTTCTTTTTACCATTATCAGAGGGTCAGCATGGTTCGCGCGCTTTATGGGAAAAATTTCCTGAACATCAGGAGTACTGGAAAGCGCTAAAAGCGTTTTTATTGAAACTGAAATAAAGATTACAGAAACGTAGAAATTTCCTCAAGAGGCTTGCGTTTAATATCAGGGACCATAGTATCTGCAGCGGGGTAACCAACAACCAGCAGCAAAAATGGTTTTTCATTAGCGGGACGTTTTAATATTTCATTTAAAAACTTCATGGGGCTGGGAGTATGCGTTAATGAAACCAATCCGGCATTATGAATTGCGGTTATAAGCATACCGGTTGCAATACCCACGGACTCTGAAACATAATAATGTTTTTTTCGGCTGCCATCGGCCTTAAAGCCATACCGTTTTTCAAAAATCGCCACAAGCCAGGGTGCCGTTTCCAGGAAAGGTTTGTCCTCATTTGTCTCAAAAGGTTCAAGATCATGCAACCATTCTTCTGAAGCACGGCCATGATAGAACTCACGTTCTTCCTTCTCTGCTGCAATACGGATTTCTTTTTTAATGGCGGGCTGTGAAATGGCCACAAAATGCCAGGGCTGCAAATGGGCACCATTTGGCGCTGTTCCTGCGGCTTTTAGGCAGTTTTCAATGATTTCGCGATCAACCGGCTGATTTGAAAAATCGCGCACAGTTCTCCTGCGATTTAGATCATTATAAAATTCAAGGGATTTTTTTCTCATCTCAGATTGAGAATAAGACACATAATTCCTTAGAGGAATACTTTTTCTTTTTTCCAAAGTAAAGGAAAATCCTTAAATCAAATCGAATATGTTAAAACTAAAAAAGAAACCCCAGAAAATCCTGGGGCTTAATAAGCTACAGTATCAACTAAGCTTTTTTAACCTTATCAGCTTGCAAGCCTTTAGGACCTTCAACTATCTCAAATTCAACTTTATCGCCTTCTTCAAGAGTCTTGTATCCTTCACCCTCAATAGCGTTGTAATGTACAAACACATCATCGCCTTCTTCTCTGCTGATGAATCCGAAACCTTTAGTTCCGTTAAACCACTTTACTGTACCTGTTTCCATAAAATAAATCCTTAAAAAAATTATACTGAATTAATTACTAGTGTAGATTTTTGAATGTTTGAATTATTATGCTTTTTTAACCTTTTCAGCTTGTAAGCCTTTCGGTCCGTCTACTACTTCAAATTCGACTTTGTCGCCTTCTTCGAGAGATTTGTATCCTTCGCCATCAATTGCGTTATAGTGAACAAAAACATCGTCTCCTGCTTCTCTGCTAATAAAGCCATAACCTTTAGGCGAGTTAAACCACTTAACTGTACCTGTTTCCATAAAATAAATCCTTAAAAAAATAAAAGTTTATGCACATCTATTGGATCAACATTTTTTGAGGGAAAAATAATACCATAACACAAAGGGATAAGCATATATTTTAAAACATGAAAAAATCTTGAAGCAGTTTATGTACAATTAATTAACGTGCTAATCTTACACCCATATAAAAAAAAAGCAAGACTTTTTTTAAATACTTATATTTTACCGGTTTAGACCTTTATTGTTTCCGTAATTATATTTACATGTTTCTGCGGTATTGACCGCCCACCTCAAAAAGAGTCTGGGTAATCTGTCCCAGTGAACATAACTTACAGGCTTCCATCAATTCGTTAAAAATGTTTTTATTGTTGACAGCGGCATTCTGTATGTTCTTTAGATGTTTTCTTGTTTCACTTTTATTTAGTACGTGTAAATTTTTCAATGTTGTTATTTGCCTGTTCTTTTCTTCTTCTGTCGAACGGATTATTTCATTGGGAGTAACTGTTGCTGATCCTTTTGAACTAAGGAAAGTATTGACACCTATAATGGGCAATTCCCCGGAATGTTTTAATGTCTCATAATAAAGACTCTCTTCCTGAATCTTACTGCGTTGATACATTGTTTCCATTGCTCCTAAAACTCCGCCACGCTCAGTTATGCGGTCAAATTCAAGGTAAACAGCCTCTTCCACCAGATCTGTAAGTTCTTCAATCAGAAAAGAACCCTGCAGGGGATTTTCATTTTTTGTGAGACCAAATTCTTTATTTATTATAAGCTGGATGGCCATGGCCCTTCTAACAGATTCTTCAGTAGGTGTGGTAACGGCTTCGTCGTAAGCATTTGTATGTAAACTGTTGCAGTTGTCATAAATCGCGTACAGCGCCTGCAATGTTGTTCGTATATCGTTAAAATCAATCTCCTGGGCGTGCAGGGATCGTCCCGATGTCTGAATATGATACTTCAGCATCTGAGAGCGTTCATTTGCTCCGTATTTAAATTTCATGGCTTTTGCCCAAATACGCCTGGCAACTCTTCCAATGACAGCATATTCAGGATCTACGCCATTGGAAAAGAAGAAAGACAGATTAGGCGCAAAGTCATTTACCTGCATTCCACGGTTAAGATAATATTCTACATATGTAAAGCCGTTACTTAAAGTCAAAGCAAGTTGCGTGATGGGATTTGCCCCGGCTTCTGCTATATGATAGCCCGAAATGGAAACAGAATAGAAATTACGCACTTCATTTTCTATAAAATACTCTTGAACA
>CAVRRG010000016.1:0-18819 GCA_963723365.1 Calditrichota bacterium
GAATCCCACATTTTAGAGAGGGATATATTCGTCCTTTACTTCAATGTACAAGAGAAGAAATTAATGCATATTGTAAAAAGCATAAGATTGAATACAGGGAAGATTTAAGTAACAGTGAAACGGGCAGGTTAAGAAACAATATCCGCCAAAATATAGTTCCTGTGATTCAAAATGTTTTTGGCATTAAATTTTTAGAAGAATTTCAAAAGAGTCACCAGGAATTTATAGAATTATTTTTTGAAAATTCTGAGTACAATAAAGGTTTATTTAAAAAGATCTCGAAAAAGGATAATGGAAGTATAAAAGTTTCTATTAATCATTTTGAGACTCTGTCGTTCTTGAAAAAAAGGCAGTTTTTAGAATATTGTATTTCTTACGTTTGTGGCTTAAATTTGGCGCTTGGCAAAGAACAGATTACGGAATTTGGTTTGTTTATAAATAAAGCTCAAACCGGATCCCGATTTTTGTTTTTAAATAAAGCCGTTGTTTTAAGAAACAGAAGTGAATTAATTGTTAGTAAAAATACCTCATTGATCCCGGAGCCAATAAATTTAACAGAAAATTCTTCTGTTAGTTTTGGTACATTTAAAATTGCAATTAACAAACTTCAACCAAAGGACATAAAATTTACTTCTGGTTCGCAAGAAGAAATAATTAATGGTCAAGATCTGGTATTTCCATTAACAATTAGGAGTTGGCAAAAAGGAGATTTTTTTTATCCGCTGGGGAAAAGAAAAAAACAAAAGGTCAGTGACTTTTTTATAAATAATAAAATCTCCAGGGATCATAAGAAAAAAGTACCTTTGCTGATTAATAATGGCGAAATAGTATGGGTGGCCGGTTACAGAATAAGTGATAAATATAAAATCACAAAGAAGGTAAGAAACTGTTATAAAGTAGAAATTGATTATGATTGAAACACAATTAAAAGACATTATTCCGTCAAATTACAAACTTCTGATTAGCCAGGCTCAAATTCAAAACAGGATAAAAGAGCTTGGTCAGAATATTTGTGATGATTTTAAAGATGCTAAACCTATTTTGGTGGGCGTTTTAAATGGCGGGGCCCTTTTTCTGGCTGATTTGATACGAAATATCAATACAGATTTAGAGATAGATTTTATACGAATCTCCAGCTATGGAGATAAAAAAGAATCTTCGGGGCACGTAAAAGTTTTGAAACCTTTAAGCGCCGATATTGTAAATAGGAATGTTTTGATTGTGGAAGATATTGTTGACTCAGGCCTTTCGGTCAGGTTTTTAAAAAATATGATGTCGGCTTTTAATCCAAATCAATTAAAGTTTGCAACATTACTGCATAAATCAAAAAAAACAGTTAAAGACGTTAAATTGGATTATGTGGGATTTGAAATTGAAGATAAATACGTTGTTGGCTACGGATTGGATGATAAACAATTTAAACGTAACCTACAGGATATATATATCATCCAATGATGATGATTAAAAATTGTAAAGGGGTATAATGGATCAGGATCCGAAACAAAATAATTTTAAAAAAGATAATCGACCCAAAAAAGATGATGACTTTCAGTGGAAAAAAGTGTCTAAATCCAGCATAATCTGGATTGCACTTATTTTTGCCGCTTTGTTCCTTGCAAGTCCCTGGGAAGATAATAATCCAAATGAAATTGAAGTTGGTTATTCTCAGTATTTAGATTTCCTTAAAAGTGATAAAATTGAGAGTGCAACAATTACTCTGCAGGAAAACCTGTTTCGGGGGAGGTTAAAAAAGCCTGAATTTATTCTTGTGGACAATGGCAGAAAGGAGGTTGATTATTTTCGTACAACACTGCCCTTTGTCTCGGATGAGGTAGTCGCGTCATGGGATGAGAAAGGGATCAGTTACAAATTTATTGAAACCTCCAATGAATGGAATCTTGTTCTTATAAACTTTTTACCCTGGCTGTTAATTATCGTTGCCTGGATTTTTATTGCCCGCAGAATGCAGGGCGGAGGCGGTGGAGCCGGTGGTGGAAGAGGTCTGTTCAGCTTTGGGAAAAGCAAAGCGCGTTTACTAACACCGGATAAAGCAAAAATTACTTTCAATGATGTTGCCGGCTGCGATGAAGCCAAAATGGAGCTTCAGGAAATTATTGAGTTCTTAAAATTTCCACAAAAATTTCAAAAGTTGGGCGGTAAAATTCCAAAAGGTGCTTTACTTGTTGGACCTCCCGGAACAGGAAAAACATTACTTGCAAAAGCTGTAGCAGGCGAAGCGGGAGTACCTTTCTTCAGCATGAGTGGAGCAGATTTCGTTGAAATGTTTGTTGGTGTTGGTGCCAGTCGCGTGCGCGATTTATTTGAAGTTGGCAGGAAAAATGCCCCATGCATTCTTTTTATAGATGAAATGGATGCTGTTGGCAGGCATCGGGGCGCCGGGTTAGGTGGTGGACACGATGAAAGAGAGCAGACATTAAACCAGTTGTTAGTCGAAATGGATGGTTTTGATACCCAGGAAGGCGTTATTTTAATTGCGGCGACAAATAGACCTGATGTTCTTGATGCAGCATTATTGCGACCAGGCAGGTTTGACAGGCAGATTGTTGTAGACAGACCGGATGTAAGAGGGCGGTTGGGGATTTTAAAAGTGCATGTTAAAAACGTTCCTCTGGATGATTCAGTAAGCCTCGACAATTTAGCTAAAGGAACACCCGGTCTTTCTGGTGCTGATATTGCAAATCTGGTAAATGAAGCGGCACTATTAGCTGCCCGTGGTGATAAAGAAAAAGTAGGCATGGATGACTTCGAATTAGCCAAAGATAAGATTATGATGGGTATGGAACGTAAATCTTTGATTTTAACCGATGAGGAAAAAAAGACGACCGCCTATCATGAAGCCGGGCACGCATTAATTGGTAAATTAGTTCCAGAATCGGATCCTGTTCACAAAGTTACAATAATTCCAAGAGGAAGAGCGTTGGGCGTAACCTGGCATTTGCCTGAAGGAGATAAATATAATTACTCTAAAATATATCTTGAAAGTCAGTTAGCTATTTTAATGGGCGGCAGGATAGCTGAAAAAATAGTTTTTGAGGAGTTTACCACAGGTGCCTCAAATGACCTGGAAAGGGCAACCTCTCTTGCCCGCAAAATGGTCTGCGAATGGGGAATGAGTGAAAAGATGGGTCCCATAACCTATGGTCAAAAGGAACAGGAGATTTTTTTAGGTCGTGAAATTGCCCAACATAGGGACTATAGTGAGAAAGTTGCCCAGGAAATTGACAATGAAGTAAGAAGGATTATTACCGAATCCGAAGAAAAGACTGAAAGGTTATTGAGAAAAAATATTGATAAGTTGCATTTGCTTTCAAACTCACTACTGGAGCATGAGCTTCTTGATGGTGATCAGATTGATGCCATACTAAGAGGTGAAAAAGTAGAATCTGCGGCCTTTACTGCAGCAGTTAATAACAATGATAAAAAATCGGGTAAAAAAGTCAAAAAAGTTAAAAAGAAAAGTGATAGTAAAAAAAAGGAACAGGAATAATTAATTCCAATTACTATCAATTTAACCACTGATTATCAATGCTGAATATCTATGAAACACTATCGGGAGCCATTCCCGGTGGAGCTGTTTTATTACTAGCTGCTTTAATATTTATTAACCTGGCTTTGGTCTTTTTTAAAAATTCTGGTCTGTTCAAAAAGAATCAAATGACCAGAAAAGTTATTAGCTATAATTTTATTATTATTCTTGTTTACAGTGTTCTATGGATTTATACGCGTCCCGACCCGTTGCCTGTAAGAATAATTGTTTTGCCCACTTTTGATGAAGACAGGGTAGAATTAAAGTCTGAATCCCTCTTATTAGCTGAATTGTTTCAAAAAAACAATTATTCAATCCAGGGCAGATATATTGTACACGATTGGCGCTGGATGTATAAAACTCTGGACAACGATAGTCTTTCCTCTGCAAATGCCTGGTTAACTCTTGGTCAAAGACTTAAGCCACACATTCTAATAAAAAGTCAATATGCAGCTAATGGTGATTTATTAATTAAAGCTATCATTTATGATGATGAAGAAAATGAAATATCTTTTTCTTTTCCAAAACAGGAAATAGCAATAAGTTTTCAAAAACTTCTAAATAAAATAGACCTGGATTTGATAAATGATAGTGAGATAAAGATTCCAGAAGCGAAATATCTTGCTGCACGGCTGAAGATAGTTCAAAGTCAAGCGGATTTGGCATTGACATTAATGGAAAACGACAGCTCATTAACTGCCAACATAGTTAGGGCCGAAGCCTATGTTTATAAAGGACTTGAATTTAAATATAATTATGTAAAAATGAAGTATGTCAAAATAGTCAATCCGGATTTCGAGCAGGCCAAAGCAATTCTTTATCCCATTATAAAGTCAAGGAAAGATCTTCCTGTAATTACCTACCTGTTGGGAAGAATAGCTTTAAGGGAACAGGATTATGAAAGTGCTGAAGTTTTCCTGAAGATAACCTACACTCAGGAATTATGGAATTCCCGGATATATTATCATTTAAATCACCTGCTTTCCTCAAGGCTGGTTGAATTAGGATTTAAAGACAGGTTTCAGCTGCTGGAAAAAGCTGTAGATCTTGATCCGGGTTATACCCAGGCTGTTTTGGATCTGGCTAATGAAGCTTATTTAAGAGGTACCGGCGCTGAACAGGGAGCGGGAACGCAGTATGCTTTAGGTACATTAGAAAGATTTTTATATCTTAATGAAAATGATCCGCAAGTTTTAAGCCTGCTGGCAACATTATATATAAAAACTGAAAAACTGGATCAGGCGGAGAGCATCTATAATAAAATGCTGGAGCGCTATCCGGATGACTCAAACCTGATATATGATCTGGGCATTATTCAATATTTAAGACATGATTACAAGAGTGCGTTGGATTTATTTAAACAATCGATTGCTATGGATAACAACCTGGATGCATACTTGTATGCAGGCATAACACTTGAAATGATGGGAGAAAAAAGGCAGGCCTTAAAATATTATCAGGATAGAGTACGTTACAAAGAATCAGATGATGATATTTATGCGCAAGAGGCCATGCACGGGATTAGAAATATACTTGAAGAATTAGAAAATCAAAAACCGGATAGCTTGAAGAAATGAAAACACGCTATATTTGTATAACCGGCTCCCAACGAGCAGTTGCATTGCATTCGAAATATGGATTTAGCAAAACGGCTGTCAAAAAAGGGGATCACCTTTTTAAGCTTGATGAGCTTTCGCAGCAGGAATTGTCGTTATTAAAAGATTTAGATGCTAAATTAAACACATTTTTTAAGATTCTGGCTTCAGATTTTAAAAGCATTGTTTTAAAAATAATTCCCGAACAAGAGCTCCTTGAGGCATTAGGAAGCTATAAAAACCAAAATAAAAATATTGATGATTTTATTATTAAAGTGATAAATTATTTTTCTCCCCTGCCGAGACCGCCACTTTGGAAGTTAAAAAATAGAAATCTGGACTTTACAAAAACGCCACTAATTATGGGCATTTTAAATGCTACTCCGGACTCTTTTTCGGATGGTGGGCTATACAATAATCAGGATAAAGCGCTGAGCATGCTCTTAAAATGATTAAGGAAGGTGCTGATATTATTGATATTGGCGGCGAGTCCAGCCGGCCCGGGGCGCAACCCGTGTCAGAGGATCAGGAAATAGCCAGGACAATACCTTTAATTGCGCAGATTAGGAAACATTCATCCGTCATTATTTCCATAGACACCTGTAAAAGTCATGTCGCTCAGCAAGCGCTTGAAGCCGGTGCCGACATAATAAATGATATAAGTGCAACGGAAGCTGACCCCCAAATGAAAGCAATTATTAAGAAATACAATTGCCCCGTTGTTATTATGCACAAGCAGGGCACACCGCAAAATATGCAAACAAATCCTTTGTATAACGATGTGCAGGAAGAGGTGTATCACTATCTTGCTAAAAAATGTTTAGAAATTGAGCCATTAAACGGTGGCAAAATTATCATTGATCCGGGAATAGGTTTTGGAAAAACCCTGAATCATAATTTATCCCTTTTGAGGGATGTACAGGATTTGACCTTTATCGGAAAACCCGTATTGCTTGGGCTTTCCAGGAAATCGTTTATCGGTAAAAGTCTCGCTGTCGAAACAGATAACAGGCTTATTGGCAGTCTTATTTCAGAATTTTATTCGGTATTAAATGGTGTTGGAATTTTAAGAGTTCATGATGTGTTAGAGACTGTGCAGGCAAAAAAAATGATAGCGCATATTTTAGCGGCTTAAGGAAAAAATCAGGATGTGATATTAGTCATCGATAAAAACTTTAAATTAAAATATTCTATTCGGGCTTTAAAAAGTTGTATTTTTTATAAAAAATGTATTAAGTTTCGCAATCATAGGGATTTAGAATGTTATTTCGGGTTGGATTTTTGCCGGTTACAATAATTGACGTTATAGATGTCATAATTGTCAGCGCAATTATTTATAACCTGTACCAGTTTCTTAAGGGTGGGGTTGCAATACGAATGTTTATTGGATTGCTGCTTATTCTCTTCTTTTCTGTTATAGGTGATTTAACGAATATGAGTGCCCTGTCCTGGATGATGTCCAGTTTAAAAACGGTGTGGGTGCTGGCCTTTGTTATTGTTTTTCAACCTGAGCTCAGACGTTTGCTGATATTCCTGGGGCAAAATAGAATAATCCGCTCAATTGTGCGGGTGGATGAATTAAAGTTTGTAGATCAGCTGGTAAAAGCGACAATGGATTTGTCAAAAAAGAACTATGGTGCACTTATAGTGTTGCAAAGGGATATGGGAGTTAAAAGTATATTGGAAAGCGGAATTAATATTCAGGCAAAACTTTCTGAACAATTAATTTCATCGATATTCAATCCCCGTTCTCCATTACACGATGGTGCTATTGTTGTTCAAAATGATTTAATCCTGGCAGCTAAGTGTCTGCTGCCATTATCGCAAAATCCTGATATAGAACCATCATTGGGAACACGGCACAGGGCGGCATTGGGATTATCTGAGCAGACAGATGTGTTAGTATTAATAGTTTCAGAAGAAACAGGAATGATATCCTATGCTGAAAACAGCAAACTTGTCAGAGGATTATCAGAAGAAAAGCTAAAAAGCAAGCTAGATGAATTATTTTCACCGGCTGCACATGAGCGCAGCGGGTGGAGATTCAGCATTTTGGCAAATAATTAGAAATGGAATTTTCTCTATTTAGGGGGATGTGGAAGATGGTATTTTACAGAAATAAATCATCATTGTTTGGGATTATTGTTTTAACCTGTTTATTGGGTTCAATTAATTTTGCATTTGCAGCAATAAAAACATCAACAGGGGGTAACTGGAACACCGCTGGAACTTGGTCACCGACCGGAGTTCCCGCAGCAAATGATACAGTTATTATTTCATCTGGTACTGTAACTATTGATGTAAACACAAATGCGATTGATTCTTTAAATATTAATTCCGGGGCAGTGCTGCAATTTGGAAGCACTAGCGGTTCTTTTACCTTAGACGTTGACGGGAATATAATTAATAGTGGGACTATTAATACGGACGATGGAGGTCTTTCGGCAGCATTTAATACAAGTAGAAGGAGATTTTAATAACTCTTCCGGAACATTTACTGGTGATCATACTGGTGGCAGTAATCTGGAAATTATAGATGTTGAATTTAATGGCACTTCTGCAATGGCTATTAGTGGATCTCCGACATTTTGGCAGCTTAGACATTTGAGTGCCGGTACTGGTGCTCTATCCACTGGTTCTTCTTCGATTACGATTAAAAATACTCTGGATTTACAGGCAAGTGCGGGAAACTTTACAGTTGGTTCCGGAGGTCTTGTCATAGAGGCAGGTACTGTTAATATTAATAGTACTGGATTTAATGCAACCACAAATAATTCAACAATTACTTTTTCTGGATCGACAGTGCCAACAGTGTCTGTTGATGGCGATATTATACCCACCTTCACTTTTTTTAATCTGACAGTAAGTGGTCAGGATTTAACTTTACAATCGTCAGGTGCAACTAATGTCACTTTTCAAATAAATAATAACTTAACCCTTACCGACCAGAATCTTGTTTTAGGAACAGGTGAATCTTTAGCTTATGGTACTGATGCTGCTGTTATATATAATGGTAGTTCTGCTGATTCTGTAGGCATAGAGTGGACAACTTCCTTGGCACCTGATAACGTTACAATTAATAATGCTGCAGGTGTGACTATTGCAACGGGCAACAGAAGTATTGATTCGTCTTTAACATTAACAAATGGTGCACTGGCACATAGCGGTACCTTAACAGTTAATGGCGATATTATAGGGGGCTCCGGTTCATATGGCCAGGCAAATGATGGAACGTTATTGCTTGGGGGAAGCGACAACACAAATGTCTCGGTTTCAAGCTCTTTAAGTATTCATAACTTAACAATAAATAAAACCTTTGGCGCTTCTGTCACTGTAAACGCAGCCAGCGGGGCCGTAATAAACACAGACGCTAATGCAACACTAAACATAGTTCAGGGTATATTTGCCTTTGCAACATCTTCTCAGCTTAACCTGGGAGCAGCGAACACGTTGGATATTGATGCCAATGGAACTTTGCGCACAGGCGGCACATCACTTGCAGGTTTCTCTACTTTAACATTAGATGCCGGCAGCACTATTGATTTTTCGGGAACAACATCAGAAACGATTCCTGTCGCAACCTATAGCAACTTAACTGTATCGAATATTAACTCTTCCGGAGCCACTCTTGGGGGGGCTATTACTGTAAATAGCGCCTTAACTGTAAATTCCGGATCACGGATAAACCTTGATAACAGAACAATTACCAAAGGTGGATCTTCCTCATTGGTTGTAAATGGTTCTTTATATACGGATGGTACAGATATTACAGGCTTTAATACTTATACATTTACAAGCGGTACTGTTCGTTTCAATGGCGATGGAACCGGGCAGGAAACAGCTCCTACCACAACTTATAATAATTTGAGAATTAATAATAGTGATGGGTTACTGGCAGGAGTATTTACTGTAAACGGGACACTGACTTTGACTAACGGAATAATTGATCCGAATGGAACATTTACTTTGGCAGCTGGAGCAGCTGTATCAGGAGGAAGCGCCGCCAGTTACGTTGACAGCTCAGTTACCAGAATTTTTAACAGTGCAACAGAAGCCGGAACAGTGGAAAGAATATTACCTGTGGGTAGCAGCGCCGCCTATCGACCGGTTCGTTTAGATTATACAGGTTTATCCGGTGCAATTACAGTTACAGCTGCTCAAACAGAGTCCGCACCTTCAGGTTCTTTACCGGGAGGAATAACTGCGTTTGCCGCAAATTTAAATCGTTATTGGACTTTATCTTCTTCCGGGGGAGGCACATTTACAAATGTTAACATTGATATTCCTTATACGGGCACAACGGACCCGGAAGCAGCGCTTAGAATAATTAGCGGAACAAATGCGTCAAGTTATACTGCTACTGGTTCATCTACCATTTATCCCGGGGGATCAAGAATACAAGCACAATTCACAAGTTTCGCAGACTTTGCTATTGCCAAAGCAACTGGCGTTAAAACCTGGGATGATGGATTTGTTCCCAACAGTAATTGGAGTGCTAACAATAATTGGAATCCAAATGGAGTTCCAAATAATGGTGATATAATCATTATTCCAGCAGGATTTGCAGTCACACATGATGCGGGTGTATCAACAACAAATTATTCAAGTATCACTATTTCCGGAACGAGTAGATTGACGTTATCTGGCGGGACGTTAAATTTAAATACTACTGCAATATCTCTAGCTAATGCTGATACACTTGACTTTGCCGGAACTACAATCAGTGCGTTTAACAGTTCTAATACAACTTACTCAAGTGGGTCACTCGTTACTTTTAGCTCTGGTTCAGTAAGAGCTGATAATTATTCAAACTTAACAATTGCCGGTGCGACAGGGGGGTCTGGAACAGCAAATGTGGCCGGAAATGTAATCATAAATTCAGGATCATTTGGCGGCACGATTGCTCTGAATGGATCAGCTAGTCAAACCATATCCGGATCATCCGTTACTTTTACCAATTTAACTCTGAACAACAGTGCTGGATTTACTGTAAGCAGTGCAACTACTGTTAGTGGCACATTAACATTAACAGATGGCATTGCAGAAAACAGCTCGAATGTTATTACGGCCGCGACAATAGGTGGCGGATCAGCATCTTCTTATATAAGTGGTCCTCTAGCTATAACCAGTGCAACGGGCAGCAAGACATTTCCCATTGGTGATGGAAATTACCGGCCTGTAGTGACTAACTTTACAGGGACTAGCCCAACCGTTCAGTTTGAAGTTTTCGACACATCACCAAACCAATCGTTTGATGGAACTCTGAATAATATTTCAATAGTTAGATATTTTCTCGGAAGTGTGGTAGCAGGATCGATCAACAGCAGCGGAACAATTGAGTTAAGTTACGGCACAGATGATGGCGTTAGTGAGTTTAACGAATCCGGTGACTTGGTTGTAGCTTTTTCTACTGATAATTCTGCGGATTATACTTCTTACGGCGGAGGAGCCATCAGGGGATGTTCCAAGCGGTACAGTCACTTCCAATGCTACCATCGATACGGATCTAGGATATTTTACACTTGGAAGTACAACAGGCGATAATTCTTTACCGGTAGAACTGACATCATTCACCGCTCATGCTGATGTTGAAAAAGTTGTTTTCAATTGGTCTACCGCATCTGAATCGGATAATCTAGGGTTCAATATATACAGAAAAGTCACCGACAATGAATGGATCAAGGTAAACGATTTGATCATTGCCGGTCAGGGTAACTCATCAGCAGAGAGCGGCTATGAATTTATTGACAAAAAGGTAATCGCCGGCGCGTCATATTCTTATAAATTAGAATCCGTTTCCTATGGTGGTGTTATAAAAGTTGAGCAGACGGTAGAAGTTAATATCCCGATACCTGAAGAATTTGTGTTATTTAATAACTATCCAAATCCATTTAATCCAACAACAAATATAAAATTCCAGGTCCCGGAAAACAGCAATGTGAAACTTGCTGTTTATGATTTAAATGGAAAATTAATTAAACAATTACTTAATAATTCCTATTACTCCATAGGAGTTCATTCTGTGGTTTGGGATGCTACAGATGAATTTGGCAACAAAGTATCAAGCGGAATGTATTTATACAGATTTTCATCAGGCAGATTTGCAAAATTAGGCAAAATGGTTTTAATGAAATAGTTCTTCTGCTGAAAACTTAGATACTGTTGCACAGCATATAAAATAAGCGTTTTAAATTTATGAAATGTTATCTTTACTGCAGGGTCGTTGATAAAATGGCTCTGCATTTTTTACATATTTTCGTCCTTTTTAGCATCGTTTTTAACACATTATTGTTTTCTTCTGACTATACAACTACTGTCCTCTCGCAAGATCAAAATCATGTTCGAATCAAATTCGTTTTTGAATCCCCAGGCTCTACAATTGTCGATGGCCAGATATATGCAACCTATAAAAAATCTTCGTATACCCATGATAGTAACGGCGCAAGAATACCTGTTATAAATGAAATCATCCATCTTCCGGGTAAGGATGCCAGACTTAGTATCATATCTGAGAAACGTGAAAAAAAAATTGCCGCAAATTATTATGCGACCGCCTCATCATTAGCCCAAAAGGACAATTCAAAGTATGTTGACCTTAAGTATTTAGGTTTATATCGTGATGTAGCTCTTTATTCACTTGCAATTCTTCCCGTAAAAATAGATTTAGATAAAAAAGAGATTAACTGGACAAAAGAATTAATAATTGAAGTAAGAAACACATCAACAAATAAAAATTTAAAGCGCGTAAGTGTGCAGAAGAAAGAAAAAGAAGTTTTTAAAAATTTCATCATTAACGGTAATAATGATTTTTACCGGGAAACAGCATCTGCTCTCATGCAAAAAGCATCGCAAATACAACCTGTTTTTAAGGACTTGTCTGTTATTTTTAAAATAAAAGTTAAGCAGAGCGGTCTGTACAAAATTTCTTACAGCGATTTAATTGAAGCAGATTTTCCAATAGACCAGGTCCAAATGAAAAATCTGGCTGTGTACAATAAGGGTGTGGAAATTCCTGTCTATATCGAAAGTCACCGCGATGGCAGTTTTGATTCAAATGATTATTTAGAATTTTGGGGAAAGAAAAATGAAAATACATTCCTGAAAACATATGAAGATCAATATGCGGATCCTTTCTCAGATATAAATGTCTACTGGCTTGTAGAAAAAAATTCATCTGGATTAAGAATGATTGAAGAGAGCGGTGGAATAATTGTTAACAACCCAAACGAATTTGTAAGGGCTTCTGACCAGGGCTTTGAGGAAACAATTCATTTTGAAAAAGATACACGCTGGGAGAGATTTGGACATAATCCGGAATTTATAGATCATCCTGTCTATACCTATGACCATTGGTTTTGGGGAGGAGTTATTAGTTCTCCCTCAACCAAAGATTATAATTTTCACCTTCCGCATCCCTTTCCTGTGGGCAGCAATGTAAAACTGGAAACAATGTTTCGCGGCGTTTCAATTTATAACAGTTTTTCCAATCCGATTGAAGGTCACCAGCTTTCTCTGTGGTTAAATCAGCAACCGGCTGGCGAAGTATTGGCTTCAGAACGCTGGCAGGGACAGAAAAAAAAGAAAGTAACAAATTCCTCCTTTTTGGTTCAGAGTAATCTTTCACATGGTGAAAATACTCTTCAGATCATTATGAATCAGACCGGGGTTACAGATATCATTTTATTAAACTGGTTCAATATTACATACCTCAGAAAATTTCGTGCGGATCAGGACTTTATCAAATTCAGACTACCGCAAAATAAATTTGCAGACAGCAGAATTAAACAATTTGAAATAGACGGATTTGAAAATAACAAAATTGAAATATATAAACTTGGGCTAAGCAAAATTGTTAATGGGAAAATTGATTTTTATACCGATCAATCACAGTATTCTTCGTATAGAGTAACCTTTCAAGATCAAATATTTGACCCTGATGTTGAATATATCGCCATTACCGATGATGCAAAAAAGAAACCAATTTCAATTGAAAAATATGATGTCTGGAAAGAAAATGAACCGCAGAGAACATTGATCGCTATGGGGAATAGTGCTGATGTGCTGATTATAACAACAAGCATATTTGCAAATGAAGCTTTGAGACTTGAAAATCTTAAACAGCAAAACGGTTTTGTTGTTGAAACTGTTACAGTTGATCAAATTTATGATACGTTTAATTATGGGATAAAATCCCCCTTAGCAATAAAAGAGTTTTTTAAATACGTTTATAATTTCTGGGATCAGACAAAAAAGCTAAGATATGTTATTCTGATGGGTGACGGCTCTTACGACAGGAAAGGTATTTTTGGCGGCTTTAGTGATCATGTACCAGTAATCATGTATAGCACAAATACGTATGGCGCGGCACCCGCAGACTTGCAATATGCCACCATATCAGGAGAGGATATGATTCCTGATATTTCCATTGGCCGCATTCCAGCTTCCACTGTAACCGATTTAGCTAACTATATTGATAAAATTGAAGTTTATGAAAACTCTTTACAACCCGGACTCTGGAAAAATAAGGCACTTTTTGTTAGCGGCAATGATGGGAGTTCTTCTGACAAGGAAGTGTTAACAAATAAACCTATATTTCGCGCTCAAAACACCCGCTTGCTTAATCTAAAACTGCCCCAGGAGATATTCGCATATAAACTAAATACAGTGGAAAATGACACGATTACCTCGGGCATTGATCCCGAGTTTGGCAGCACCATTGAGCTTATAGATTATATAGATGATGGCTTATCTTTTCTGAATTTTTTTGGTCATGGTGGCGGAGCAATTTGGGCTGATAAAGTTCTGTTTGATTTAAACGATGCTGATAATCTGAATAATAATGGCCAATATCCCTTTTGTTGCAAGTATGACCTGTTTTACAGGGGCCTTTGAAAATCCTAATAGACAAGGGCTTGCCGAAAAAATGCTGTTTACCGCCAATAAGGGCTCTATTGCCGGATTGTCCAGTGCTTCGGTAGGTTGGAAGTATAATGATTTTGCAGTTGAATGGGCTTTAATGGATTACCTGTGGGATGATAATTTTAGTTTCGGGTTAGCTGTGGATTTTATGAAAATATCCTATATGGCCAGTTCTCTGTACTATCTTGATGAAGGTTCCATCAATACGCCCGGATGGGGTTGGCAAGGGAATTCGCCGCTTTGGTCATCCATGGTTAATCAGTATAATCTGTTAGGAGATCCGACGTTAAAGCTGGCAAAACCAGCACAAAAAGTAAATTTGATTCTCTCAACCGCCACACCCGCATCCGGCCAAAGAATTCAAATAGAAATTGATGCATCCGCGATAATGCAGGATGGAAATGGCGAAATCGAAATTTCCAATCAGGACAATGTTAAGTACCTGCAACAGAATTTCTCACTTACCAATGGCAGGCAGGTTATTGAATTTGATACGCCGCAAAATCGTGTTGGTGAGCAGCTTAAGGTCAAAACATTCGTCTCAAATAATGCAACTGATGCGTCCGGTTTTGCCAATATAGCAATCGAAAGGGCTGTTATTAAATCCGTGAATATTTTCCCGGAAAATACTCAGATAACCGATTCAATAACTTTTCAAATCACAGCTGGCAGTTATAATCCCATTGACTATATGGAACTCAGAAATTTCAGGAATGCAGACGGGACAGGCAATCATTTACTGCGTGTGGAAATGGAAAAAGTAAATGACAGCCTTTTTATATCCGCAGATCCCCTTTTTTGGACCCTTAAAGAAGGCTTAAGCTATTTTGAAGTATATATACGCGATGTGCTGAATAAAGAATCTATATATGATTTACAAAAAATGAATATCAGTGATAATAGACCGGACATCGAAATCCTGGCTTCTTCTTTAAAATATAGTGGAACGGAACAATTACTTTTGAATTTTGATGTCAGTAATAATTCAGATGTTTCTTTAAATAATATTTTAATCAACTCATTTGCCGGGCAGGATTCGTTGCCTTTTTATTCTGATTCGTACTCATTTGATGTGCGCGAGAAAAAAACCATAAGTGTGCCTTTTACGATGGATTCCCTGGTTGAGTCACTGCATTTCACAATTCAGGCAGACCCTCTCAATGAGCTTGCTGAAAGATCTGAAATAAACAATAGTGTTTTAAATAAAAATGTAATAACCGATCATATACTAATAAATAATGTGATTGGCACATCTATAAACGGTATAAATACTAATAGCATAACTATTTTTCAGGATTGGCAATTCCATATTGAACCAAACAATATCGCTTCCACTTCGGTAATAGCCTTTTCGAAACAGGATATTAGGCAGGCTTTATTGGATAATGACCAGAAAGACTTGAACTTTATTCCATTTGTGAATGAAACCGATTCTGCCGCGTTAAAGATTTCCTCAGCGGTTTCATTCTTCGCCACCCTTTCTGCCAGGGTTGATTCTGCCTTAAGTACTGCTTCTTTTTTCAGATACGATAATTTTTTAAATCTGTGGGTTAAAATCGCATCTGAATTCACAGCTGGCTTCGTTCAAGCCAATATCAATCAAAACGGTTTGTATGGGATTTTTACAAACAATGATGCAAACAATCCATATGTTGAAATTACCGCAAACGGCAGATCATTGGTAGAAGGCAGATCAAATTTGGTAAGTTTAAATCCTAGTATTTCAATATTGTTACAAGATGAAAATGGTATTTACTATGATTCGTTTTCTCTGTCCATTGATGGCAACCCTCTGGCACAGGAAGATTTGGTAATCCCCGATTCAATAATCAATGCTAATTCCATAGCCATAGTGGCTACACCGCAATTGGAATTAGGTCCTCATGAGCTGCAGTTGTCGGTTTCTGATGTGAATAACAATCTCACAGAAGTTTTTATTGCTTTTAATGTCTCCTCGGATGAAGGATTTAAAGTCTATGGGAATTATCCTAATCCCTTTGAGGATAGGACGATTATTTCCTTTGAAAATCTAACCCAAAATGAACTTTCAGAAATTAAAACAAGGATATATTCTGTTTCAGGTCATCTGGTTAGAAAAAAACTATTAGATTCCGAGGAAATATATGATGATCTTTTACGCATTAACTACCATGAATTTGAATGGGATGGAACAGATGATAACGGTAACGATGTGGCCAATGGCGTATATTTTTTAGTCATTGAAGCGCGTTCAGTTGATAGTCAAAACGGTAAAAAGTCTACATTTAAAAGAAAATTAAAAATAGCACGATTAAAATGAGAAAACTATTAATCATATCTTTTGTATTATTTTGTACCTTCAGTAATGTGTTTTCAGGTTCAAAATATGCCGGAGCATCATTTGAACTGGGTGTAGGGGCGAAAGCCCTGGCCATGGGCGGAGCAAATTCAGCCATAACAAATGATGGTTATAGCCCTTACTGGAACCCAAGTGGTTTGGCCTTTCTAACCAATTACCAGGCTGCAGCCATGTATTCCGATGGTTTTGACTCATTTATAAAACATAATTTTGTAAGCGCCTCGGCCCCCATTTTTGGTGGAGCAACTGTTGCTGTCTCCTGGATTCGGCTTAGTGTTGATGAAATTCCAGAATGGTTTGCTCTTAGCGGTAATTCGACTTTTGAACAAAGGCAACAAAATGTTGCTGAACGCTATGACCAGGAATCTGAAAGTTCTTTTGGTTACACCAGCGACGCCTTTATTATTTCATTTGCCAAATATCAACAGTTTATCTTTGATTTAGGCTGGATGTATTTTGAATTACCTATCGATATTGGTTATGGTCTGAATTTTAAATCTATAACAGAAAATTTACAGGATAAAACGGGCAGCGGTATTGGTATTGACTTAGGATTAATAATAAAAATCGCAGGAACTGATTTATTTGACGATGATATGTATGGTGATTTTATTATAGGATTAAATGGACAGGATATTTCCGGAACAACTATAACCTGGGATACGGATTCAAAAAGAAAAGACGCTATTGAAAGTAATTTCAAAATAGGTGCGGGATATATTCAACCTATTGATATAATTAACTCACAAGCGACTTTGACCTATGATAGAAACACGCGTTATACGGGTTCTAATCACTTTGGAATGGAGTTCTTGTATAATTCAGTTTTTGCTTTAAGGGCCGGATTTGATAATGGACAATTTACCACGGGCGCAGGTTTTACTTTCTGGAAGATAAAAATGGATTATGCTTTTCAGGGCCATGACTTTTTAGGAAGTTCGCACAGGGTTTCAATGATTTTTAATTTAAATATATAATGAAATATCTATCTTTCGTTTTTTTGGGTTTTATGCTTTATTGCAGTACTCCGGGTAACAATGTTGAAGAGGTTATTCCGCAAACATTGCGTATGGTTGAAAAAACAGATAGTTCTGATTTTAGCGCGAGTGAAAAGGGTATTGACGCTGTACCAAATTTTGATGCAATAAAAGTAGAATGGTATGCGCCTTCTGACTCATTGGATATTGAAAAATATAGGATATATAGAAGTGCTGATCCCAATGGATTAATCGAGTACGAATTTCTTCATGAAATTATTGTAACAAATGTTTTTGACCAGACAACGGAGTATATAGACCAGACAGCAGGTGTTGATACAATGTACCATTATTATGTGACTTCTATAAATGACGACAATAATGAAGCTGCTAATTCAGATACAGCCAGTTACAGACTTCTGGCAAAAGCAACACTCTCGGATCATTCTTTGACGAATAATGGTATTCCAAGAATCACTTTCCCTTTTAATGTCAGCAATCCGTTTGATTTTAATGAGTTTATATTGCGAATTGAAGATTACAATAGCAGGGAATTAATTATGACCAGGTCTTTTGAGCCTGATCCTTATGGTGAACCGCAGCAATCGGCTATCCTCAGTGGAGATGATTTGCTTCCATTGCAAAATGGAAATAGTTATGAATGGCGGATAGATATATTGTCCGGAGATCCTAAAGAAAACGGCTCAGAATCAAACTGGAAATTATTAATAATAAATTGAGATTAATTCTATGAAAAAAATGTTGTTTTTTATGGCTTTCTTTATGACTTTCTCAAGTTCTTTTGGGCAAACTTTTGATAATCTGCCTAATATAAATACTGCTACAGGTCAATTTTCGGACAGACCGGCGCAGTACATTTTGGGAAGTGGCGATATTTTACTTGTAAATGTTAATCTTTGGGGGCATGTTCAAAGACCGGGCATTTATAGCGTACCGAGTGCCTACACACTCATTGACTTAATATCTTCCGCTGGCGGACCCTTGAACACTGCCCGCTTAAATGATGTCAGGATCGTTAGGAAAGATCAGGAAGTTCTTAAAATAGATATAGAAAAATTTTTAAAAACTGGAGATAATACACTTTTACCGATAATACAACCTGGTGATACCATTATTGTCTCGGGCAGTATACAAGATATTTTTACCCGTTTTGTTGCTTTATTTAGAGATATTGCAATAATTGCCAATGTTTTCTTAATTTGGACACGTATTTAATAAAGTATTTCATTTGATTTTCGATTTTACTAAATTCATTGGTCAACAAAGTTGGTTTCAAAAATTATTGTAAACATTGAGCTTGGGAGTTTTTGATGAAAAAGATTTTATTTTGTTCTATTATAATTGTTGTTCTTTTTGTCCAAAATAGTTTTGCTCAATTACCAAATGCTGAAAAAACGTTATTGCACACACAAACAGCAAAAG
>CAVRRG010000017.1:0-32885 GCA_963723365.1 Calditrichota bacterium
GGCTGCTCCCGAGGAGGTGGAAGAGGGTGTTGTTGTAAGAATTGAAGAAGCAATCCAGGATCTGGAAGGGATAAAACGTATTTCTTCCACTGCCCAGGAAAATGTAGGAGCAATAACTGTTGAACTTGAAACAGGGTATCAAACGGCCAAAGTTTTAGAAGATATCAAGTCGCGGGTGGATGCTATCGATACATTCCCGGAAGAAACGGAAAAGCCTGTTATAACTGAATTGTTAAACCGTACGCAGGTTATTAATATAGCCATTTCAGGTGATATGGACGATAAAACGTTAAAAGTACTGGCTGAAAATATTCGTGAAGATTTATTGGCTTCGCCGCGCATAACCCAGGTATCGGTATCAAATACTAAAAATTATGAAATTTCCATCGAAGTATCCGAGGAAGCATTACGCAGGTATGCTTTAACCTTTGATGAAGTAACCCGCGCTGTACGCATGTCTTCGCTGGATTTGCCCGGAGGAGCAATTAAAACCGCGTCCGGTGAAATATTGCTGCGCACAAAAGGCCAGGCTTATCAGGGTGAAGAATTTGATAAAATAATCCTGCGCAGTTTTCCAGATGGTACGCGCCTCTATTTAGGTGATGTTGCACGTGTAGTTGATGGTTTTGAGGAATCGGATCAGGAATCACGTTTTGATGGAAAACCCGCTTCCATGGTCCAGGTTTTCAGGGTGGGTGATGAAAGCGCCATCGACATAGCTGAGGCAGTTTATGAATATGTGGATGAGAAACAGCAACGCTTGCCCGAAGGTGTCCAGCTTACAACATGGCAGGATGATACTAAAATCTTAAACAGCCGTTTAGACTTACTTTTTCGTAATGGAAGAATGGGTTTTATACTGGTCTTTTTGTCATTGGCCCTTTTTCTAAAACTACGCCTGGCCTGGTGGGTGAGTGTCGGATTGGTCATATCTTTTATGGGTGCTTTATGGCTTATGCCGGTCTTTGATGTTTCAATAAATCTTTTATCTCTTTTTGCATTTATCCTGGTGCTGGGGGTTGTAGTGGATGATGCCATTATAATCGGTGAAAATATCTATTCCAAAATGGAATCAGGAATGACTAACCTGCAGGCCGCGATTGAAGGGACAAAAGAAGTGGCTGTACCTGTAACCTTTGCAGTTTTAACAACCTTCGCGGCCTTCGCGCCTTTATTAATGGTAACCGGAATGTTTGGTAAATTTATGCGGGTTATTCCCATTATTGTGATTACGACAATTGGCTTTTCTCTTATCGAATCTCTTTTTGTACTGCCAGCCCATTTGGCGCATTCCAAAATAGATCCACGAGAAAAAAGAAGATTAAACTGGTGGAAAAAGTTTCAAGGAGCTTTTACTGACAAACTGGAATGGTTTATAAATACAAAATACAGACCTTCGTTGGATTTTGCCTTGCGTTGGAGATATGCTACAATGGCCATCGCTATATCCGGATTATTCATTACGGCCGGACTGGTAGGTGGTGGCTACGTTTCATTCTTCTTTCTTTCCAAAAGTGGAAGCAGACAATGTAGTGGCATTATTAACCATGCCCCAGGGAACGCCAATAGAAAAAACAGCTGAGGTCATAAAGTTTATCGAAAAGAAAGCTTTTGAATTAGAGAAACAATATAATGAGCAGGGAGATGAGGGCCTTTTTCCTCATATTCTGACCTCTATTGGAGAACAGCCCTACCGCGTGCGACAAACGCGAAACAGAGCAGGGAGCAGTGCATTTGTTGCCGCTCACCTGGGAGAAATAAATATTGAACTTAAAAAATCAGAATACCGCAATGTGACCAGTATAGAGATAGCCAACAAATGGCGCGATATGGTGGGACAAATCCCTGATATTGTAGAACTTACCTTTTCATCTTCTTTGTTTTCATCCGGTGATCCCATTAATATTGAGTTCTCAGGAAACGATTATGAAGTGTTGAATGCAGTTGTTGCCCAAACGAAAGATCATTTATCATCGTATAATGGCGTTTTTGACATATCGGATTCTTACCGCTCGGGAAAGCAGGAAATAAAATTGAAAATTACTCCACAGGCTGAGGCTCTCGGCCTGACCCTTAGTGATCTTGGGCGCCAGGTGCGTCAGGCATTTTATGGTGATGAAGCACAGCGTATCCAACGTGGTAGGGATGACATTAGGGTAATGGTGCGCTATCCGGAAGAAAAAAGACAATCCTTAGCTGATCTTAATAACTTGACGCATCCGAACACCCAATGGAGGGGAAGTTCCATTTAGCATAGCGGCTGAAGCAGAATATGGACGAGGTTTCGCGGCTATCTCGCGCCGCGACCGCAGAAGAACAATAAGCGTATCTGCGGATGTGGATGCTACAGTTACTACTCCTGACGACGTATTAAATACGGTGCGCGCCAATTTTTTGCCTGATTTACTGCAACGTTATCCGGGCGTCCGCTATTCTCTTGAGGGACAACAGGCTAATCAGGCCGAAACGATGTCTGGTTTGGGCAAAGGTTTTATGGCAGCACTGTTGGCTATTTACGTACTTTTGGCAATCCCTTTTCGCTCTTACATACAGCCTTTTATTGTTATGAGCGCTATTCCTTTCGGTATTATCGGGGCTATCTGGGGCCATGTTTTATTAGGCTACGATTTAACCATTCTCTCCATGTTTGGCATTGTGGCCTTAACAGGTGTTGTTGTAAACGATAGTTTGGTGATGGTGGACTTTATAAATCGCTCACGCAAAAAAGGGCTATCTCTGACTGATGCTATCAGAGAAGCAGGTGAGGCTCGTTTCAGACCAATTTTATTGACTTCTATTACTACTTTTCTTGGTCTAACCCCCTTATTATTTGAAACCTCGGTGCAGGCCCAGTTTTTAATTCCCATGGCAATTTCCCTGGGATTTGGAGTACTGTTTGCCACTTCAATCACTCTAATTCTTGTTCCTGTCATTTATCGCAGTCAACAGGATGCTAAAAATTTTGCAAAAAAGATGGGGCGGAATATTGCAGATTATTTAAAAGGGAATGATAAAGGACGTATAAAAGAAGCAGCATAAATGTAAAATTGAGGGTTATATTTTATAAATAGTTATAACCAGGCGGTGTTTAATGTTTCATAAGCACCGCTTTTTTTATTATCTTGCGCTTTTATTTGAACAAAAAACATTTAGGGCTGCATTGTTTGAAAAAATTACGATTTTAGAAAGGTGAAATTATGAAAGTATTCCTGACATTACTTTTACTGTTAGCAACAGCATTATTTGCGCAGCACGAGCATGATTTTAGCGAGTTTGAAGATTTTATAGAACCAACGACTACAGTTGGCGGTTACGGAGAGCTGCATTACAATTGGTCAAAAGCGGATGGAGCTGATGAAGCAACCAAAGTGATTGGATTTTCACAGATTTGTAGTTTTCCTTTCCCATTCCTGGTCAAAAGAATGGTCATTTAAATCTGAAATCGAATTAGAGCATAACCTGGTTGGTGATGGAAAAGGTGTGTTACAATTGGAACAAGCTTATATAAATTATCATTATGGCCGGCAATTTGGTTTCCAGGTGGGCGTTATTTTACCATCCATTGGAGTTATAAACGAAAAACATGAGCCCACTTTATTTTTGAGTGTTGAAAGACCGGAATATGCAACTCATATAATACCAACAACATGGTTCGGCAACGGAGCGGCAATCTATGGCAAGTTTACTGATTTTGCATATAAAGTAACGATTATGGAAGGTCTGGATGGCTCAAAGTATAGTGATGTCGGAATTCGTGGAGGAAGGCAAAAAGGCTTTAAAGCTAATGCACAGGAATTATTATACAACGCCCGCCTGGATTTTACCGTAGTTCATGGTTTGATAATTGGTGGCTCTTATACTTTTAACGATGCCTATGCAGGTATTGACTCGAGCATATCCACTACAATTTTTGAAGTACATGCCCAGTATGTTCATTATGATTTTCACTCCGTTTTTGAATTTGGCCATATCTCTTTTGATGGCGAAGATGCC
This sequence comes from Calditrichota bacterium, assembly GCA_963723365.1. Classification (GTDB taxonomy): domain Bacteria; phylum Calditrichota; class Calditrichia; order Calditrichales; family J004; genus CAVRRG01. The sequence continues at coordinate 3,994 of CAVRRG010000017.1, forward strand.
GGATACGATGTTGAAAGTGCAATGGGATATTATTTTGATTTTGGTTATAATATTGCCAGCCTTTTCGGGTATGACGGTCATGTTATTCCATGGTTTAGATACACAGATTATAATACCTCAGTATCCGTGATTGGCGGAGGAGATAGAGAAAAGGAAAATCATTATTCAAAATGGCTGGTAGGATTAACGGTAAAACCAATAGACCCCCTTGTTTTCAAAATTGATTATGGTGTAAAAACGAGAGAATTAGGCAGTGAAGAAACTCAATTGTTTAATCTTGGCGCTGGTTATATGTTCTAAATGATGATATTAATATTTTTATTATTAGCCACTTCTGTCTTTGCTGGTGACATAAAATCTATAACGGAAGAAGAAATTTTAAAAAATTTCGAAACTACTGTAAAAATTGAGATTGAAAAATTTTATCTGGATGAGATTAATACCATTGAAATTGAAAAAAAGGTAAGTCAAAGATTTTTTAATGATTTTGTATATTTCTGGCAGGTTTTTGAAAATGATAGTTTAGTCGCTATAGCTATGCTTGATAATGTTTATGGAAAATCAATGCCTATTACTTTTTTAACCGTATTTGATCAATCAGGAGAAATCATTTCTGTTCGCATTATTAAATATCGTGAATCAATTGGTGGTGAGGTTGAAAGCACCTATTGGTTAGAGCAATTTGTAGGTAAAAAGACGGATAATGAATTTAAAGTCGGACAGGAAATTGATGCTATCAGCGGCGCAACTATCTCTGTCCACGCCATAACAAACGGAGTTAAGAAACTCACTTTAATCTTTCCTTATATTCAGCAAAAAGTAAACTAAACCTCATTCTATTATAGATTGCGAAAAATAATGCCCATTGTTCTATATAAATTAGATAAAACTTTTCGTCATTTTTTGGCATCCTTTATATTATTGTTATCAGTTGCAGTCTCAACAGGGCTGCTATTTGTATATCAAACAACATCCATCGAAACAGAGGGAATAATTGAAAGGTATAATGGATCTGAAGTAGATGAAGATTTTGCCATTCCTGAAGAATTTCCTAAATCAATTTTTGAGATGCTGCTGAACACCCATAATCATCTTTTTGGTTTTGCTTTTATATTCCTTTGTGTAGGGACATTGTTCTATTTCAACACGGTTATTACTTCCGGCTGGAAATATTTTTTATTAGTTGAGCCATTTTTTTCAATTTTACTCACTTTTGGAGGTTTGTGGCTGGTCCGTTTTGTGGATACTTCTTTTGTCTTACTTGTTTTTATTTCTGCAATATTAACATATCTGAGTTATTACATCATTTGCTTTATTCTCTTATATGAATTAATAATTAAAGCAAGAATCTCTTCTTAATGAACAGGGGCTATATAGCAGCTTTTGCTACCTATTTAATTTGGGGCTTTTCACCCATTTACTGGAAAATTCTTTCTGATATCCCGGCTTTAGAGATTTTAGGTTTCAGGGTATTTTGGTCAATACCATTCCTGGCTATTATTTTTGCCGTTAAAAAAGATGTCACCTTTTTTAAGACGCTTGTCAGCCAAATAGTACACAATAAAATTTATGCCCTGAGTGCAGCATTGTTGATGATTAACTGGCTGGTCTGGATCTGGTCTGTTAATAACGGTTATGTAGTTGATGCCAGCCTTGGTTACTTTATTAATCCCTTGCTAAATGTTGTAATGGGTGTACTGTTTTTAAATGAAAAGTTAAGAAGAATGCAATGGACCGCTTTATTCCTCGCTGCGAGCGGTGTTCTTTACCTGGCAATAAATTATGGAAGATTCCCCTGGATAGCCTTGGTGCTGGCAACCACCTTTGCCTTATATGGATACATTCGGAAAACATCCAGGCTGGGGGCATTTCAAGGATTAACGATAGAAATACATTATATGGTTTTTCCGGCAATTGTAATATTCTTATTCCTGAGCCAAACGTCTGATATTAGCTTTTTGTCTCTGCCCTTTGAAATGCATTTTTGGATTTCGCTTGCAGGTTTAATTACGGTTGTTCCCTTAACAATATTTGCTTTTGCGGCCAGAAGAATACCCTACAGCACACTGGGTTTTATACAGTATTTAGCGCCAACATGCCAATTTCTGTTAGGTGTTTATTTGTATAACGAGGATTTTAATGAGACACGTCTGATAGGATTCAGTTTTATCTGGCTGGCGCTTATTCTATACAGCACTGATAACCTGATTTTTATAAAAAAAAATAAAAAAAGCCCCTTTCGGGATAATCAAAAAGGGGCTTAAAATATCTCTTTTGCTTCAAAGCTGATTTAGTACATACCACCGCCACCCGGCATAGCAGGAGCAGGAGCTTCCTTCTCTGGTTTATCAGTAATCAACGCTTCGGTCATCAGTAACAACCCGGAAACAGAAGCGGCATTTTCCAGCGCGTAGCACGTCACCTTGGTAAGATCGAGCACACCGGCTTTAAAGTGCATCAACATTGGTTTTCAACTCGATTTAATTTGTAAGAAAAAGCCAGTTTTATGTCATACATCACAGGATTGAATTCTCAATCATTTATCTTACAGATAGTTAAAGAAAGAATTGGAACTAATATTAAAAAAACACGTTAATTAAAATCAACAAACGTTTTTGATCTTTAATGGGGGAGTCGTTTATTTTTCACCAGGCCTCCTTTAAATTAGCGACTCTCCCATTTTTTTATTTCCTTCCTTAGTATTTAAAACCCTTGTTGGATTATTCCCTGTCAATTAGTTAGATTTTATTTTGCACAAAAAACCCTGCAATTTGGAGTTCTTATGAATTTTGAAAATATTATTTTCTCTGTTGATGAATTGATTGCTGCGATTACCGTTAATCGCCCTCAAAAAATGAATGCGCTTAATTTTGCCACATTGAAGGAACTGGATTCAGCTCTGAATGAGATTTATAAAAATGAGGACATTAAAGCAGCCTATATAACAGGAGCTGGTGAAAAATCTTTTATTGCCGGTGCTGATATAAAAGAGTTAAGTCAATTAACAGCGTCAGAGGCAACTCAAATTGCAAGGAATGGTCAGGATTTATTCTTAAAAATTGAAAACTGTCCCAAACCTATCATCGCTCTGGTCAATGGCTTTGCTCTGGGCGGGGGTTGTGAACTGGCCATGGCCTGCCACTTTAGATATGCTTCACCCACCGCTTCGTTTGGTCAACCGGAGGTAAATTTAGGCCTAATAGCGGGTTATGGAGGCACACAAAGACTGCCGCGCCTGGTAGGAAAAGGTATCGCTTTAGAACTTTTAATCAGCGCGGATATAATAAATGCACAACGGGCATTTGAAATTGGCCTGGTAAATAAAATTGTTGAAAATGATTCGCTGCTTGCTGAGGGAAAAAAAGTACTAACTAAAATAATAAGTAAAGGCCCCGTTGCAGTAAAGTATTGTATTGAAGCGGTCAATAAAGGCCTGGATTCTGAATTAGAAGCCGGCTTAAAACGGGAAGCCGCTTTTTTTGGTGACTTATTTTCTACAAAAGATATGCTGGAAGGAACAAGCGCTTTCCTGCAAAAGAGAAAACCTGCTTTTAAAGGCCAATAACTTTTTTCTCCCGGTAACTAATTGTATGATAGAAAACTTATTTTTCATAATTCAAGTCGTCTTGCCTGTTTTTCTGCTTGTTGTCGTTGGAATATTTCTGAAACAATTTAAAGTTATTGATGATCCTTTTATAAAAATCACTTCAGAATTCGTATATCGTGTTACTTTACCAGTTCTTATTTTCATGAAATTGTATGATGTTGATATAAGCCGGGCTTATGACTCGAAATTGATTTTATTGATTATAGGCGGAACATTTATAACTTTTTTAATTTCTTTGATTACTGCCAGAAATTTAAAATTAGCGCCAAAAAATGAAGGCGTTTTTGTCCAGGGATCATTTCGCAGCAATTTTGCCATTGTAGGACTGGCAATTATTCTAAGGATGTATGGAACCGAGGCTGTTGCAAAGGCTTCATTTCTGTTACTCTTTGCCATGCCCTTGTATAACTTGTTAGCTATTATTGCCTTAACAATACCTTTTTCAAAATCCAAAAAACTCGATTTTAAAGGTACATTGTATGAAATATTAAAAAATCCGCTACTTATCGCCATATCCGCTGCTATTTTATATTCTTTGTCAGGAATCGGATTGCATTCTACTATTAAAATTACCGGAAACTATATCGCTGAAACGGCCTTACCCCTGGCATTGATTGCGATAGGGGGTTCTTTGAATATCAAATCCATTAAAGAAGCTTCCGCTTTGGCTTTCGGATCTTCGTTTATCAAAAACATTTTGTCACCGCTTATTGTAACTATTGCAGCCTTTTATTGGGGCGTCATTGGGGTAGATCTTGGAATAATCTTTATTGTGTTTGCCTGCCCTACAGCTATTGCCAGTTTTGTGATGGCTGCCGGTATGAATGGCAATATTAAACTGGCCGGAAATATAATAATAATATCAACTCTTGGTTCTATATTAACTATAATCACAGGATTGTTCTTTTTAAAGTTGCAGGGCTGGATATAATATTAAATTGCAACTTGCAGCAAGCAGGATAACTACATAAAAAACAATGCAATTAGCGGGAATAGATTTTAGCCATTTTTATGTTATATGTATGTTGTTCAATGTTTTTGCAAACCGACCCACCTGTCAGCGGGACATTTATAACATTTGAATATATATTTAAAAATCACACACTAAATTAATATTATTATTAAAAGATAAATAAGGAAGTTTAAATGAACGGTCAAAACATTTCGCGATCACCTTTGAATAGTCTCAAACGTTACCAGATAGGAGCGTTGTTCATCTTTCTTTTTTTAATATGCGGGGGTGTCTTTGGACAAAGTGATGATATTGTTTTTGAGCGGATAAACACTTCTCATGGCCTTTCCAATAATGGGGTACGGAAAATCTTTCAAGACAGTAAAGGTTATTTATGGATTATAACATTTGATGGTTTAAATAAATACGACGGTTATAATTTTACTAATTACCGTTATGACCCTCAGGATACAAGTAGTATCAGTAATAATTCTATCTGGGACATTTTAGAAGATAAGTCGGGCAATTTATGGATTGCTACCGAAGACGGGCTTAACCTGTATAACGGGGACAAAGAAAACTTCAAAAAATTTAGATATTCCGCTGCTCAGGAACAGTGGTCAAATGCTGTTACAACTATGTTTGAAGATGATGATCATAATATCTGGTTTGGAACTGTTTTTAATGGTCTTTCAATTTTTAATCCTAAAACAGAAAAATTTAAGCATTTCTTACCTGATTCCACGGGCCTGGAGTCAGGCATTTCAAATGGTGTAATCTGGATCAAAAAGGATTCAATAAATAAAAATCGATTTTGGTTGGGGTTATGGCAATCAGGTTTTTATTCATTTGACACAGGTTCTGAAAAATTTACCAAATACAAACACGATCCCCAACAACCCCATAGTTTAAGTAATGATAATATCCGGTCTTTGACTCAGGACAAAGAAGGAAATGTCTGGATTGGGACATTGGGAAGCGGATTAGATAAATTCGATCCGGACACAAAAGTATTTACCCATTTTAAGCATGATCCTAAAAAAGCTGAGAGTCTCAGTAATAATAATGTCTGGTCAATTTTTGAAGATCCGCAGGAAGAAGGTACATTTTGGATTGCAACGGAGGGTGGACTGAACAAATTCGATACAAAATCAAATTCATTTTTTGTTTATAAATCGGATGTTAATGACCAGGGGACATTAAGCAGCGATTTTGTCACCAATATTTATAAAGACAGATCCGGGGTTATGTGGCTCGGAACAACCGGTGGCCTGAATAAAATTGATCCGGGACGGGTTCCTTTCCGTCACCAAAGCAGCCTTGCGGAAAAGCCGGATAGACTTAACAGCAACCGTGTTTACGCAATAATTAAATCCCAAATTAAAGAAGATGTTCTGTGGATTGGAACTTATGACGGAGGTCTTAATAAATATAATCGCACTTAAAACAGCTATTCATATTTCAAACGAAATCCAGCCCTTAAAAGTAGCATTAACAGCGATAGTATTCGTGCCCTTTATGAAGATCCTGACGAAGCAGGTGAAGTTTTATGGGTTGGTACAGCAAATGGGGGCTTAAACCGTTTTGATCTCAAAAAGAACAGTTTTAAAAGTTATAAATATGACGCCGGTGATCCATCAACTATCAGCAGTAATCTTGTAAGACAAATATATGAAACGCGCGATGGTGCATTATGGATGGCTACTCCAGGTGGTCTAAATAAGTTTGATCGCAGAAAAGAAATTTTTACCCGTTATTTACCGCAGGATACAACCTATGTTACAATAGTCCAGGATCTTTTAAAGGAGTTAACATCAAAAAAGAAACCCCTTGCAAAAATTTTACAGGTAAAAGATTTCGAAGACCGCACACAAAAGTTTGAGTTAACCAAAAAGACTAAAGTCCTCGCGGTTTCTTTAGGAGAAGGTACTGGTAACATGTGGGATTATGGCTGGCTGGAGAATGCTGACGGAAAAGAAATCTGGAAATTAAAATTAGCTGAAAGCCGACATGCAGGTGGCGGGGATAAAAACAGGATGCAAATCTGGGCTGGTACTTTAGAAGCGGGTTCATACAACTTGCGCTATATATCCGATGATAGTCATTCCTACGGTAGTTGGAATGTTCCTGCACCCATCTCCTCTAGTATGTGGGGAATCCAGATTTTTGAGATCAGTGAAAATGAGAATAATCTGATTACTCAAAATATTAATAAAATCGAAAAGCCTAACTCAATTATCGGAAACAATATTTCTTCTATTATTGAAGATTCTTACGGAATGCTTTGGGTTGGCTACGCAAGACAGGGGCCTTAGCAAATTTGACCGTAAAACAGGGTATTTTACAAACTTTGCATTTGACCCATCCAATCCAGGCAGTATTAACAGTAATGTCGTCTTTTCATTACATGAAGATAAGAATGGAACTTTATGGATTGGCACAGGGGAGGGTTGAATAAATATGATTCAAAAAACAATTCTTTCACCTCTTATTCCATAAAAGAGGGGCTGCCTAATAATGCCATAATCAATATCGTTGAAGATGCTTATGGCAGTTTGTGGTTAGCCACAAACAATGGCATATCAAAATTTGATCCAAATGAGCAACTGGAGGAGGGCAATCTCACCTTTATCAATTATAATATCTCTGATGGACTGCAATTTAATAACTATTACACTGGTTCCCACTATCGCTCTCCAAACGGTGAAATGTTTTTTGGGGGCGCTGCCGGCTTTGTCTCTTTTTATCCCGGTAAAAGTAATCAACTGCCTCCGCGCACTATGCTCTCCGCCTTTCTTATTTTTAATGAACCTGTAGCGCCCGGCGAAGATTCACCTTTGCAGAAACATATCAGCGAAACGGATCAGGTAACACTTTCCCATGATCAAAATACTTTTTCTTTTGAGTTTTTAGCGTTGCATTTTTCACGCCCTGAAAAAAACCAGTATTTGTACAAAATGGAAGGTTTTGATAAGGAGTGGATTGACGGTAAACGACGTTTTGCTCCATATACTAACCTTGATCCCGGTGATTATACATTTAAGGTTAAAGCATCCAACAGCGACGGTATCTGGAATGAGGAAGGCGCCTCACTGGCCATAACAATTCTTCCGCCCTGGTGGCGCACTATTTGGGCTTATATCGCTTATATCATTCTCTTTGCCGCTGGCATTTTTGTATTCGACCGTTTTCAGCGCAGACGTTTATTGGCTAAAACAAAAGAACGCATGAAGATCCAAAAGGCAGAGCACAGGGCCGAAGCCGCTGAACTGGAAGCGCGCGCAGCTAAGGCAGAAAACGAACGTAAGTCCAAAGAACTGGAAGAGGCACGTTCCCTGCAGCTCTCCATGTTGCCCAAAGAACTGCCGCAACTACCCAACCTGGATATTGCTGTTTATATGCAAACGGCTACGGAAGTGGGCGGTGATTATTACGATTTTCATGTAGGTCTGGATGGCACGCTTACCGTTGTTATTGGAGATGCCACAGGTCATGGTATGAAAGCCGGCACCATGGTAACAACAGCTAAGTCACTGTTTAACAGCTATGCGCCCAATCCGGATATACTATTTACTTTTAGTGAAATTACGCGCTGTATAAGACAAATGAATTTTGGTAAGCTTTCGATGTGCCTTACTATGGCCAAGATTAAGGGTGATAAACTACAGATTTCCACAGCTGGTATGCCGCCTTCTTTTATTTTCCGCAGCGATACACGTGTGGTTGAAGAGCACCTGTTTAAGGCCATGCCTTTGGGGACCATGGATAAATTCCCTTATGAATTAAAGGATACTACCCTTAAACCCGGTGATACCATTTTATTGATGAGTGATGGCTTGCCCGAGTTAAATAATGATAGTGGTGAGATGTATGGTTATAAAAGAATTCGTAATGGTTTCGAGGATGTTGCTGAAAAATCACCTGAAGAGATAATCGGCTATTTGAAGAATGAAGGCTCGACCTGGGTCAATGATGAAGCCCCGGACGATGATGTGACGTTTGTGGTGATTAAGGTGAAGTAAAGCATTGTCACCCTGGGCCCGTCGAAGGGTGATCGATATGATTGACTATGCTTCGACAAGCTCAGCATGACAGGATGGAAATGCCATTCTGCTTGTCCCGATTTCTTTAATCGGGGAGTGGAACAGAGTGAACCGGAAGAGAAGCCCCGGATGATGATGTGACGTTTGTGGTGATTAAGGTGAAGTAATACATTGTCACCCTGAGCCTGTCGAAGGGTGGTCAGAAAGTTGACCATGCTTCGACAAGCTCAGCATGACTAGAATGTAATTGAGCGAAGAATCTTTTCTCAACAATGAAAACAATTTACTTTTTGCCGCGAATCGCAAAAAGATTAAAAATAATCTCGAATACAAAAATTAGGAAAAAAATGAGATCAGCTAAAATAGTAATTACAATAATGTTGTTTTGTACCGTTTGGTGCAGTGTGTTGCTTGCCCAGATGAACATCACCACAGAGATACTCACTGTGCGCAATGGATTATCAAATAATAATGCAAGAAATATCATCCAGGATAAAATCGGCTATATGTGGTTTGCAACAGCTGACGGTATTAACAGGTATGATGGCTATGAGATAATCGTATATAAAAATATTCCCGGAGATACAACAAGTCTCCCCGCCAATGTTACTTTCCGCATGTATGGAAGACAGTGAAGGCACATTGTGGGTTAGCACTGGATAACGGTCTGGCTCGATACAACAGAACACGCAATACGTTTACTACTTTTAGATACAGCACATCCACAGAAGAGACAGCCAATCGGGTTATTGAAATCTTTGAAGACAGTCGTAAAAAACTGTGGGTTACAGCGGCTGCAGGAACTTTTGAATTTGATAGAAATTCAGGAGCAATTCAAATCCTATGATATAATGAAAACGGATAACAGCATCGCGAAATTATACAACTTATGGCGGTATTATTAATGCTAATGATGCCGGAGAGCTTTATAATATTTGTTCAGGTTACGGGTTGTTGAAATTTGATTATGATGCGGAGTTGTTTGTTCAGCTCAACTTAAAAGATAATTTTAATAGTACATTAACCAATGCATATCTATTGGGGGCTGGAATTTGACCGGGATAATAATATATGGCTGGCCATTAGCAAAGGCCTTATTAAAGTCGATATAGCAGAAAATAAAGGCTATGATATTAGCCCCGTTTAAAAAACGGCCTATGGTCAATAGATTTATGGACAATGCTGTAAAGGGTTTACTTATTGACAAAAATCAAAATATATGGGTTGGAACAGGTTTAAATGGCATCTATCGTTTTGATAATGAAAAGCAAATCATTTGAACAAATTGTTAGGCCTTCTTCAGCAATTAATCACCAGAGCTTTGTATCTGGATAACTCAGGCTTATTATGGTTTGGCTCATCTCGTGGTATTTCAAAAATAGACTTTGATCGAAAACCTTTCGAAAGCTACGCTATTACAAATGAGAATGAAGAGACCAATGACAGTACGGATTTTTTCATTTGACCAAATATCAACCAACAAAAACCTGATCTGGTTGGGTACGCCTAAAGGTTTTGTTCCATTCGACAAAAAACAAAAGGCAATACTTCAAAAATCTTCTAAAATGGCTGCTTTAAATCAGTTCAACAATATGGGAGTAGGAGCCATAGTTGAACAGAAAAATGGAACATTGTGGATTGCAACCGACGCAAATGGCCTTTGGTCTTATAACCCGGGTTCAGTCAAGATTAAAAAATTACGTACATAAACGCTATGATAATTCTACCCTTATTAATAATACAATCCATACTTTGGCCTCAGATAAAAAGAAAAATCTTTGGATTGGCACACATCAGGGATTGCATGTGCTAAAAGACAAAAAAAATGAATTTATCAGTATACCATCAAAATTTAATAAAAAATACAATGCCGATTTAATAGTCCTTTTAAAGGCCTTACGCCAAAACGCCAAGCCAATAAGCTCTATCATAAAAGTTAACGATTTTGCTGATATGACCAGGGAATTTGTTGTCAGAACAGATGTAAAGGCGCTGATCTATTCGATAGGCGAAGGATTACCGGCCTCTAATATGGTTGATTTTGGCTGGCTGGAATCTGAAAAGGGTGACACTCTTTGGAGTGGAGCACAATTTGATGAATCATTCCACGCCAGCGGAACTTTTAAAAACAGATTAAAAATCGGACTGCTGGATTTAAAGGCAGGACGCTATAAACTCAGATATATCTCAGATGATAGTCATTCCGCACAGGCCTATAACGCTGAACCTCCGCAAGATTCTACTTATTGGGGTACGCAAATCTTTCCACTCGAGTGAAGATGAATTTAATAGCGCAAACACATTACTTAAAGAATCTGAAGAACAAACGTACTTAGCCGGGGAAGATATCCAGGTTATTTTTCGTGACTCCAGGGAGAACATGTGGGTAGGCACAGATGATGGCATTTCAAAAATCGATTCCAATTTTCATGTAACAAATTATTTCAATGTTCCTGCTGATAAAAATTCCTTAAGTAATAATACCATCCGTGATATTAATGAAGATCTAGCTGGAAATATCTGGATTGCCACTCAAAATGGTTTAAACAGATTTAAGCCGTCGGATAAATCATTTTTAACCATCATGGGATCGCGATGGTCTGCCCTCTTCAAATTTAGCCGCCATTGAAGTTGATAAACAGGGTCATTTGTGGGTAAGCGGTTTAAAAGGTATTTCAAAAATTGAACTGGATGAAAACGGTAATAAACAAATAATTGTAAACTATGATGTGAAAGATGGTTTACAGGGTTATGAATTTATTCCGGAATTCATCTTTTATTGATGAAAGTGGAAAGCTTTATTTTGGTGGTCGTGATGGTTTTAATGTGTTTTATCCCGGAAGCAGTAATCGCACGCCACCTTCGCTTAATATCCAGGATATAAAAATTTCCAACTCTTCTATCAAAAACACTAATGAGTTTGAATATCCGGATTTAAACCAGCTTACTGAAATGTCTCTTGCTCATGATCAAAATGATCTCTCGTTTGAATTTGTTTCCATTCACTTTTCGCGTCCGGATAAAAATCGTATAATGTATAAAATGGATGGCGTTGATGAAGACTGGGTAAATGGTGAGCGCAGAATAGCTTCCTACACCAATTTAAGCCCGGGAGATTATGCCTTTCATTTGCGTGGCTCAAATGGTGACGGTGTGTGGAGTGAAGAAATAAAAAAAATAAACATTCACATTGCAGCACCCTGGTACAATAACTGGTTTGCCTATACGGTTTATGTATTCATCTTCATCGGTTTACTTTTAAGTATCCGCCGTTTTGAAATGGCCCGTCAGCAGAAAAATACCAAAATTAAAGAATCACAGTTAAAAATGGAAGCCGCAGAGCTAAAAGCACAGGCAGCGGAAGCGCAAGCCCTGGTTGTGCAAGCAGAGAATGAACGTAAAACCCAGGAATTGGAAGAAGCACGTGAACTGCAGCTCTCAATGCTGCCCAAAGAACTGCCGCAACTTCCCAACCTGGATATAGCAGTTTATATGCAGACTGCTACAGAGGTAGGTGGCGATTATTATGATTTCCATGTGGGATTGGATGGCACCTTAACCGTTGTTATTGGAGATGCGACCGGTCACGGCATGAAGGCAGGAACCATGGTCACAACCGCCAAGTCGCTTTTTAACAGCTACGCTCCTAATCCGGATATCCTGTTCACTTTTAGTGAGATTACGCGTTGTATAAAACAGATGAATTTTGGCAAACTATCCATGTGCCTGACCATGTTGAAAATCAAAGGTGACAAGCTGCAGATTTCCACCGCCGGCATGCCGCCTTCTTTTATTTTCCGCCGCGATACGCGTGTGGTGGAAGAGCACCTGTTTAAAGCCATGCCTCTGGGCTCGATGGAAAAATTCCCCTACGAGATAAAAGATACAACCCTGAAAGCAGGGGATACGATTCTGCTTATGAGTGACGGACTTCCTGAATTAAAAAATAATGCCGGTGAAATGTACGGCTATAAAAAGATTCGTAACGGCTTTGAAGATGTGGCTGAAAAATCACCGGAAGATATCATCAGTTATTTAAAGAATGAGGGTTCTTCCTGGGTCAATGATGAAGCCCCGGATGATGATGTAACGTTTGTGGTAATTAAGGTGAAATAATGCATTGTCACCCTGAGCCTGTCGAAGGGTGATCGGTATGTTGACCATGCTTCGACAAGCTCAGCATGACAGGATGGAAATGCCATTCTGATCCCGAGAAGCGGTAGAGGAATTAGCTGTAGAACAAGATCCTTCACTATCGTTCAGGATGACAAAATTGTATGTTATTTTGCTTGTCCCGATTTCTTTTAATCGGGGCAGTGGAGCAGAGTGAAACCGTAAGAGATAATCGGCTTTCTAAAAGATGAAGGCTCAACAATGTGTGAATGATGAAGCCCCGGACGATGATGTGACTTTTGTAGTTATAAAAGCTAAATAATGCTTCGATAAGCTCAGCATGACAATCTAATAAATAGACGTTACAGAAAAAAAACTAACAACAAATTACTATGAGTGAATAAATGTTAAAAAGATTACTAATAACCACAATGCTGCTTTTTACAGTAGCAATAAGCCAGCCACTAAGTACAGAAGGATTTTCGATTGCTGAAGGTCTTTCCGACAGCAGGGTGCATTATATACTGCAGGATCGCTACGGACTTTTGTGGATTGCGACAGCCGGTGGCGGCCTGAATATGTATGACGGGTATAGTTTTAAAGTTTTTAAAAGTGTGCCTGGAAATCCAAACAGCATTCTCAACAACGAAATCCATGGTTTAATTGAAGACAAAGATGGCAACATTTGGGTAGCCGTTAACAAGGGTGTTTCAAAGTATATCCGGTCAAAAAATATCTTTGTAAATTATGATTTTGAAGAACTGTTCCCGGACGAAAAAGATCTCCTCTCTAATTCACTTTTGTTTACCCTGGATGAAAATAACGATCTCTGGTTAACAACGACGGGAACAGGAATAATGCACTATGATCATAAGCTGGATAAATGGAGTTTGTTAAAGTTTAAATCCCCCGATGGTATCGTCAACCTGGCAAATCGTTTTGCTATTAGTGGAAGTTTTGACCAGCAGGGCAGGCTATGGACCTGTGTTGATGGTCTGGGTTTTATGTGGTTTGATAAAAGTGACAGTTTATTTAAACCCGCCTCTTTTGCCAATCCGGATAAAGCCCCTGATTTTAGTAAAGTAGAAAATATGATTACCTACATATTGAAAGATCCAACGGGCATTTTATGGATCACCACACGCATGGGCGTTTACAAATTCAATACCGAGACGGATGAAATCAAAACACTTATCGAATATAAAACCCAGGGATTAAATTTCTGGACTTATTTTAACAGGATTGTTCAGGATAATAAAGGCAATATTTGGATCGCGAACAATCTGCGTGGCATGCTTAAATTTGATGGAATCTCCGATGAATTTGAAATGATTAAATTCACCGGTCAAAATTTTACAAAAGATAGATTATCCGATATACGATTCACCAATGTTTTTTTTGATCAGAGTGGTATTATGTGGATGGGCACAGTGGCCCAAGGTCTTTTGAAGCATGATCCGCAACGTGTGGCCTTTAAACATTATGTGCACCAACCAAATAATCCCAACAGCCTGAGTGGCAGCCAGGTTTTTGGGTTATATGAATCCGACAAAAACAAGGGCAAAATTTATGTTGGTCTCCGTGGTGCCGGGCTTAATCTTTTTGATCCTGTTACTGAAACATTCAGGAAAATTCCACTGACTTTTGTCTATGACACATTTGGAGGCTCGGTAAGGACAATACGAGAACAAAATGATGGTACCTTGTTATTAGGAACCTGGGGCGACGGATTATATCATGTAAATGCAAATGGTACAATGATTGCACAATTTATAACAGATTCATCAAAAACGAATAGTCTGCCAGATAATTTGGTACGGATTCTTGAAAAAGATTTAAAAGGTAATTACTGGGTAGGTACAAATGCTGGTTTATGTTATTATAATACACAAAAAAATACCATAAAACGCATAAGCAATCCCGATCAAAGGGTCTATCCGCAAGGATTATTAGATTTGATCAAACAAAAGTTTAAAGCTGATGAAACTCCAATTCAATTAGACAAAGTTGGCAATAATGCAAATAGTACAATCGATTTTAAGGTCACCAGACCGCGAAATTATCTTATTCTATCAACAGGGGAAGGCGCTTTTGAATCTCCGGAGCTTGCTGATAATGGATGGATTAGTGATAGTGAAGGTAAAGAAATCTGGAACGGGAAGAACGGAAACGAAACTTATTACCTTGGTGGCGATACAAAAAACCGCATTAAAATTGATATGCAGGAATTTAAGCCGGGAAATTATAAACTTCACTTTAAATCTGACTTAAGCCACTCTTATGACAAGTGGAATGCCCAGCCACCTGCCTATCTCAATTTATGGGGAATCCGGATTGTTGAACTGAACGATCCATCGGAAATTAAGCGTATTCAAAATTTTCTGGATGAAGCGGGTCAGCAATTACTAATCGCAGGGACAAATATTCGTTCGGTCCACGTTCGCAAAGATGGTGTTGTGTGGATTGGCTCGGACACCAAAGGATTGAACCGCCTTGATCCGGTAACAGGCATCGTAAAAAACTATGCTGCTGATCCCAATAAGGAAAATACTCTCAGCGATAACAGCGTTCAGTTTATCCACGAAGACGCTGACGGAATTCTATGGCTGGCTACAAATGGCGGTCTTAACCGTTTTGATCCCCAAGCAGAACAATTTACAAATTTCTCGGAAGAAGACGGCTTACCTACAAATTATGTAGCTTCTATTTTACCCGGTGTGAATGGCAGCCTTTGGCTGGCTACACGCAGCGGCTTATCAAAAATGATTCAATCGACATCCACCGGTAAAATCACTTTTGTTAATTATGATGCGAATGATGGACTGGGGGGGACAAGTTTTGTGGCCCAGGTTGCACTTAAAAGTCGCGCGGGCCGCTACTATTTTGGTGGTGAGCATGGCCTGGATGTTTTTAGCGAAGCCAGCGAAAATGAAGCTCCACCAGAATTATATCTCTCCGATTTTAGTGTTAGTAATGTTTCGCTGCTTTCAACAAAAAGCGAAATAGAAGTTGATACTACGCTCACAGAAATAAAAGATTTGGAATTGCCTTACGATAAAAATGATCTGACATTTGCCTACTCTGCTTTACACTTCTCAAATCCTGCTAAAAATCAGTACGCGCATATGTTAGAAGGTTATGATATAGAATGGATTTATGATAACCAGCGCACGGCAACATATACTAATATGGACCCGGGTGACTATGTGTTTTCCTTTAAGGGCAGTAACCGAGATGGTG
Source organism: Calditrichota bacterium (assembly GCA_963723365.1). Classification (GTDB taxonomy): domain Bacteria; phylum Calditrichota; class Calditrichia; order Calditrichales; family J004; genus CAVRRG01. The sequence continues at coordinate 19,949 of CAVRRG010000017.1, forward strand.
TCTGGAATGAAAAAGGCAAATCAATTGCCATCACCATTTTAGCGCCGTGGTGGATGACTGTGTGGGCCTATATTGGTTATGTGTTGATTTTTGCAGGCATAATATTTGGTGTTGATCGTTTTCAGCGCCGCAGGTTATTGGCAAAGGAGAAGGAACGATCTCAATTACGAGAAGCTGAACTGCGTGCCGAAACTGCAGAGTTAAAAGTCAAGGCTGCAGATGCCGAACGTCGTGCGTTGCAGGCCGAGAATGAACGCAAATCGAAGGAACTGGAAGAAGCGCGCCAGCTGCAGCTATCAATGCTGCCCAAAAAACTGCCGCAGCTGCCCAACCTGGATATTGCCGTCTATATGCAAACAGCCACTGAAGTAGGTGGTGATTATTATGACTTCCATGTGGGGCTGGATGGCACGCTTACTGTTGTAATAGGAGATGCCACCGGTCATGGTATGAAAGCCGGCACCATGGTAACAACAGCTAAGTCACTGTTTAACAGCTATGCGCCCAATCCGGATATACTATTTACCTTCAGTGAAATTACGCGCTGTATAAAACAAATGAATTTTGGCAAGCTTTCCATGTGCCTAACAATGGTCAAGATAAAAGGCGATAGGCTGCAGATTTCCACGGCAGGTATGCCGCCTTCTTTTATTTTTCGCCGCGATACACGTGTGGTGGAAGAGCACCTGTTTAAAGCCATGCCCCTGGGCAGCATGGAGAAATTTCCCTATGAATTAAAAGACACCACTCTTAAACCCGGCGATACCATTCTGCTGATGAGCGACGGGCTGCCGGAATTAGAAAATGATGACGGCGAAATGTATGGCTATAAAAAGATTCGTAATGGCTTTGAAGATGTGGCTGAAAAATCACCGGAAGATATCATCAGTTATTTAAAAGAATGAGGGTTCTTCCTGGGTAAATGATGAAGCACCGGATGATGATGTGACTTTTGTGGTAATTAAGGTGAAATAATGCATTGTCACCCTGAGCCTGTCGAAGGCAAATTAATATGATTGACTATGCTTCGACAAGCTCAGCATGACAGGATGGAAATGCTATTCTGATCCCGAGAAGCGGTAGAGGAATTAGCTGCAGAACAAGATCCTTCACTATCGTTCAGGATGACAAAATTGTATGTCATTTTGCTTGTCCCGATTTCTTTTAATCGGGCAGTGGAACAGAGTGAAACCGTAAGAGATTATCGGTTTTTCTGAAAGATGAAGGCTGCAATGGGGCCAATGATGAAGCGACGGATGATGATGTGACTTTTGTGGTAATTAAGGTGAGATAATGGATAAAGCAAAAGAAAAATTGCTGCATAAGACTTACGATAGATTTGTGCAAACAAGTTTAAATCTCCTGCCCCTGGAAGGAATTGATAAGTTTGTTGACACTAATATTATGGGATACGGCACAACGATTGATGAAAAAATTTTATCGGTGTCCGGATACCTTGAATTGGTAGACAAGCAAAAAGAACAGGGAAAAGATATTGAAATGAAGTTTGATTTTACTCCTGTGCTGCGCCGCATTCTTGCGGATGAAAATTCAGCCGTTTTTGTTGATGAATTGAATATATCCATGCTTACAAATAATAAAACCTTCAATCTATTTCTTCGCTTTACGATGGTTCTGGAATACCGGGAAAACAAGTGGCTCGTTGTACATTGGCATGGCTCAAAACCGGAGTATGAAGAAGGAGAAGCAGATACCTGGCACATTGATGAGTGGAAAGAAAAGGAAGAAAGGCTGGAAAGATTAGTCGAAGAAAAAACGGAAGAGTTGGGACGTAAAAACCGCGAATTAGAAATCGAGGCAGCTTTGGAAAGGGTTCGTGCCCGCACCATGGCCATGCACAATAGCGATGAGCTGGTTGAAGCTTCGGATGTGATGTTTGATCAATTAAAGAAATTGAAAATAGAAACCCTGCGCATTGGCATATGCACCATAGATGGTAAAACAGGAGCGGCGGAAATTTGGTCACGATCTGAAATTAAAGGAAAAGTAGAAAACAGAATTCTTGGTGTCGTTCCTGCAGGAGTCCACCCAATTTTTGACAACATGGTCAAAGCCTGGAAAGAAAATAAACCTTTCTTTACAAGCAATCGTGAAGGCGATGAAGTAAGGGAATATTATGAAAAACTGGCATCGTGTCTTTCTTACCCTGAGCCAAATAAATATAACGAACGGGAATCTGTGTCAGCATTCTTTTTTGAGGAAGGCTCGCTTAATGTAGTATCTCTCGAACCTCTGAATGACGAAGAATGCCAAATCATGGTGCGCTTTGGCAGGGTATTTGGGCAAATGTATCAACGATTCCAGGAATTGAGATTTGCTGAAGCACAAACAAGAGAAGCAAAGATTGAAGCGGCACTGGAACGCGTGCGGGCCAAAGCGATGGCCATGCACAACTCAGAAGACCTGGCTTTAACGGTAAATACTTTCTTCTCTGAATTAACAGATTTAAAGGTAACCCCGCATAGATGCGGCGTAGGTATCATAAATAAGAAATCGCGCAGCGTGGATATAAAAGCAAATACAATAACGCAATCCAAAAAAGTAAAAAAAGTCGCGGGTATATTAAAACTATCGGGGCATCCGGTTTTAAGCAGTATTTTTGAAAACTGGAAACTGCAGAAAGAATATCATCCTGTCTTGCGGGGAAATGAAATTGTGGACTATTATAAGGTTATGAATCCGCAGATAACTTTTCCGGACTTTGCAGGTGATGAAATACAATATGGCCATTACTTCTTCTTTAAAGAAGGTGGGGTATTTACCTGGACCGACAGAGATTTGACTGAAAATGACTTAAATATATTCCGCAGGTTTACGTCGGTGCTAAGCCTTACCTATCGCCGTTATATCGATTTAAAAAATGCTGAAGCGCAAAATATTCTTATCCAGGCGGAAAATGAACGTAAGACAGCGGAACTGGAAGAGGCTCGCCTGTTGCAGCTTTCCATGCTGCCCAAAGAACTGCCGCTATTAGCGCACCTGGACATAGCCGTTTACATGAAGACAGCCACTGAGGTAGGTGGTGACTATTATGATTTCAGCAACAGCGATAATGGTTCATTAAATGTATGCCTTGGTGATGCTACCGGGCACGGTATGAAGGCCGGTATCATGGTTTCCTCAATGAAATCGATTTTTACCACAAACGCTCCTAAAATGACTATTGAAAATTTTTTTGTTACAGCCAATAACGGCGTTAAAAGTATGAATCTAAAACGCATGATGATGGGCTTTTCTATGCTCAATATTAATAAAAACACTTTTAAGCTGATAAATGCCGGTATGCCGCCCGTTTTTATATTTCGTAATAAGAGCAAAACAGTGCAGGAAATAAAAGAACATGGTATGCCCATTGGCGCCATGAATAATTTTAAATATAATGTTACACAAGGGTTGTTAGAAAAAGGTGATGTTCTCCTTATGATGAGCGATGGTATGCCGGAATTACATAATGATAAGCGCGAAATGTATGGTTATGAACGCCTTTGTGATCATTTTAAAAAGGCAGGCCAAAAGGAACCACAGGAAATTATCAACTCCCTGAAAAGACAGGGTTCTAAATGGGTAAACGGGGCGGATCCTGACGATGATGTAACTTTTGTGCTACTAAAGCTAAAAAACTAGATAGGAAAATATATGTTAATAGGGAAAATAATGAGCAAGAGTATAATACTATGTTTAATGTGGTTTTTGGTTGCTGGTGATATCTATGCCCAGGACAAACCAGTCGTTTTTAAGCGTCTTACAACGCGCGATGGTCTATCCCAAAACAGGATATTTGATATAGTGCAGGATAAATATGGCTTTATCTGGATAGGAACGGAAGATGGCCTTAACAGGTATGACGGCTATAATTTTAAAGTTTTTAAGAATATTCCGGGAGATACAACCTCCCTGGCCAATAACTTTGCAGAGACGCTGCATATATCTAAAAAGGGTGAGCTATGGCTTGGAGGCCAGCAGGGGGGACTTTCCAGGTTTAACTTTGAAGATGAAACGTTTTATAATTATCCTTATGATCACTTTGCCCAAAATTCTATAAGTGGAAATTTTGTTCGCGATATCAGCGAGGATAAAAAAGGTAATTTATGGGTTATTAATGCTAATAATGGCTTTGACTACCTCGATTTAGAAAGCAATTCATTTTATTTTATGAGTAAGTTACTACCGCAAGGGTATGAAATTAATAATGAATTCTATACTTTTATATACCAGGACAGCCAGGAAAGACTGTGGGTGGGCGGTCAGGACAAACTGCATCTCTTTAATGTCACCTATTCCAGTAGCGGCATTCCCAGGCTAAAACCCATTAAATTAATGGATCAAAAATTTCTTGCTGAACTTACTACGATTAAAGAAGATAAAAAAGGTAACATCTGGCTTGGCAGCATTGAAAATGGCCTACTGCAGTTTGACAATGAAAATAATAGCCTGAAGTCCTATAAAATTGCAAAGACAGCTATCGATTTATCTAATTTATCAGTTATAGATATTGAAATGGATAAATCAGGAGATCTGTGGATAAGTGGTTTTTATAGCCTGGATAAATTTGACATATCCGTCGAGGAAGGATTTGGCATCATTAAAATAAATCTTGAAAATCAGCAAATTCAACATTTTAAAAATGATCCGAAAGATGAAAATAGCTTAAGCGAGGACCGGGTTATCTCACTTTTTTTTGATCGGGCCGGCACCCTGTGGATAGGTACGGATCTGCTGGGTCTTAATATTTATGATAATACATTGGTTAAGTTCGCCCTATTTAAGCAGGACTTACAAAATAAAAATGGACTGCAGGTAGAGCAAATCAGAGGCTTTCATGAGGATGAAACAGGACTTTTGTGGATTGCTTCAGCCCAGGGTTTAGTCTCTTACGATAAAACGAAAAAACGTTATCAATATTATAATCATAATCCCAAAGACAAAAACTCCATCAGTTCGGATATTACCCGCTCCATTTATGATGATGGAACATATTTATGGATAGGAACCATGAATGGCTTAAACCGTTTCGATAAAAAAACTAAAAAATTCAAAACATTCTACCTTGATCCCCGGGCCAATACAAGTGCTCAACAATTTGGTAATGCTGTTAACTCTGTGAATTACAATATACTGGAATTAGAGAGCATGCCCGGATATCTATGGTACGGTTCAAATGGTGGCGGGCTGGTAAAATTTAATAAATACGATTTTACGTTTAAAAACTACACCCACGATCCGGAAGATGAAAGCAGCCTAAACAACCGCGGAAATTTTGTACGTACCGTTTGGTTTTCCAAATCACGCCCCAATGAATTATGGCTGGGTTCTATAAGCGGCATTCATATTCTAAATATGGAAACTGAAACCTTTAGAGATTATACACATGACTCCAAAGATGAAAACAGCCTAAGCGATAATAATGTTATGCATTTTTACGAAGATGAAGAAGGCTATGTCTGGATTTCTACTTATGGCGGAGGACTAAACAGGTTTGATCCCAAAAGCGAAAAGTTTATGCGCTTTACAGAAAGCAACAGTGGACTGCCGAATAATGGAGTTTACGGTGTACTGCCGGACGAGGATGGTAATTTATGGATGTCTACTAATAATGGTATTAGCAGACTGAATAAAAAAACATTTGAATTTAGAAATTATACAACCGATGACGGTTTGCAAAGCGAGGAGTATAATGGAGGGGCCTTTTTTAAAAGCTCTTCGGGTGAAATGTTTTTCGGCGGGATTAATGGTTTTAATTCCTTTTTTCCGGCACAGGTATTAGATAACCAGGTTATTCCGGAAATTGTGATTACGGATATAAAGATATTTAATAAATCTTTACCTGTTGGCGGTGAATCACCATTAAAACAACAAATTTCAAACACGCAGGAGTTAACCCTGGCCTATTGGCAGAATGATATTTCTTTTGATTTTGTAGGCCTGCATTATTCCAACCCCTCTAAAAACCGTTACGCTTTTAAATTAGAGAATTATGAGGAAAATTGGCGCTTTGTAAATAATGCCCGCGCTGCCACCTATACCAATCTTGATCCCGGCGAATATGTTTTTCGGGTAAAAGGCTCTAATAATGATGGTTTGTGGAATGAAGCAGGAAAGACTTTAAAGCTACTGATTTTGCCTCCCTGGTGGCGAACATATTGGGCATACGGCTCTTATGTACTGCTGTTTATTTTACTAATCTTTGCCATCGATAGAATTCAAAGAGCGCGGCTTATTAGTAAGGAGAAAAGGAGGGCTGAAATTGCGGTTTTGGAAGCGGAGAATAAAAGACAGACCCAGGAATTGGAAGAGGCGCGCCAGCTTCAACTCTCTATGCTGCCGCGCGAGCTACCTCAATTGCCGCATTTGGATATTGCTGTTTATATGCAAACCGCAACAGAGGTTGGTGGTGATTACTATGATTTTCATGTTGCATTGGATGGCACCCTCACCGTTGTTGTGGGAGATGCTACAGGTCATGGTATGAAGGCAGGAACCATGGTCACGGCTGCAAAATCGCTTTTTAACAGTTATGCACCAAACCCTGATATATTATTCTCTTTTAGCGAAATTACCCGTTGCATTAAGCGTATGAATTTTGGCAAGCTGTCGATGTGTCTGACCATGTTGAAAATAAAAGGTGATAAAATGGAAATCTCTACAGCGGGAATGCCACCTTCTTTTATTTTTCGTCGCGATACACGTGTTGTGGAAGAGCATATGTTTAAAGCCATGCCGCTGGGTACCATGGAAAAATTTCCCTACGAGTTAAAAGAAACAGCGCTTAACTCGGGAGACACCATTCTGTTAATGAGCGACGGTTTACCGGAACTAAAAAATAAAAGTGAAGAAATGTACGGCTATAAAAGGGTTCGCAATGGGTTTGAAGAAGTGGCTGAAAAATCTCCGGAAGATATTATAAGTTATTTGAAAAATGAGGGATCTTCCTGGGTAAATGGTGAAGCACCCGATGATGATGTTACCTTTGTGGTGATTAAGGTGAAATAATGCATTGTCACCCTGAGCCTGTCGAAGGGTGATCAGTGTGGCTGCCATGCTTCGACAAGCTCAGCATGACGAAATGGACTGTCATATTGGATCAATTAATGTAAAGGAATGCATGGTCACCCTGAGCCTGTCGAAGGGTGCTCAGTGTGGCTGCCATGCTTCGACAAGCTCAGCATGACGAAATGGACTGTCATATTGGATCAATTAATGTATAAAGGAATGCATGGTCACCCTGAGCCTGTCGAAGGGTGCTCAGTGTGGCTGCCATGCTTCGACAAGCTCAGCATGACGAAATGGGACTTGTGGTTTGTATAATGATGTTTCATTTGTGCTAATTGAGGTAAAGAACTAAATTTAAAATCAATCCAGTGCGAACTTACATGAATATGAGATTGGATCTATTTATGAAGAGAGGTAGGAATGGAGGAAAATATTAAACTAAAAATGACGCTGCCCAAAATACCCGATATTGAACTTGTGGCTATTGAAGGTATGGACCATATGGCAAGGCACATGGGGATTTCCGAAGATAAGATAGGCGAAGCTCATGTATTGGTGACTGAATCGGTCATAAATGCCTTTGAGCATTCCGGACAGAAAAATCCTATTGTGCGTATTGAATTTACTATGAATATGGAAAAGCTGATCATATTTGTGCGCGACTATGGCAAAGGTTTTAAACCTGAAGAGGTGGAAAAACCGGATATTAAGAAGAAAATGGGCTCAAGCCACAAACGGGGCTGGGGACTAAAATTAATGGAATCCATGTCAGATGATTTTGAACTTGAATCAGACGAAAATGGCACCAAAATAACGATTACAAAAAATTTGCAATAAAGGAGCAATAATGGAAGCTGAATTTCAACTCACCTCAGAATTACGTAACGATGTACTTGTTATGCATACCTCGGGCTATGTAAATAATGATGGTGGTGAAAAAATTGCGGATGAATTTACGAAGCATTTTGAAAAAGGTATAAAAAAAGTTGTTATTAATCTTGAAAAAAGTAAAGTAGTTAACTCAATTGGTATCTCCTTTTTGATAGAGGTAATTGACAAGTTAAATGACAAAAAGGGCAAACTGATTTTTACAAACCTGGAATCGGCTATCGAGAAAACGTTAACCATAATGGGCTTATTTAGTTTCGCCGGAAAAGAAGCTACAGTAGACGCTGCGTTAAAGGCATTTAAGTAACCAGGAAAAAAATTGTCGGATATTATTGATCGCCTTGCTTTACAAAGTGACGCTTTCCAGGAGAGTTTCAATATCCTCAGTAAGGCAAAAACCCTCGAAGAACTTGCAAAAAAATTCTTTCACGTTTTGCGCGGAAACCTGCTTATAGTAAATGCCACTATTTTTTTTAAAGCACATGAAAAATCAGAATGGCAGATTTTGTTCACCAAAACCAAAGAGACAGAGCCTGGTTTAAGCGAATTATTATCTGCCGGCACTGAATTTAAACTGGCTTCAGTGAGCCATCCTGAATATAAATTAGCCATCAGTCAGCCATTTATTGATAAAGCTTCTTTCGGGTTATTGATGGGTGCAAAACTTGATAAATCCCCTTACAATGAGTTTGATAAAATTGCCATGCAGTTTTTCCTGCAGCAACTGGATAGCGCATACCAGTTTTTTATCGGGCGCAAAAAAGAGAAAAAACTCATTTTTGATCTCAATCATCGTGTTTTACAATTAAACAGCCTGATTGATACAGGTCTTGAAGTAGCCCGTTTACAGGAAGACCAGCAACTATTGCATCTGGCACTGGAGCGGGTTTTAGCCCTAACAAATGCCTCAAAAGGCATGCTTCTTGTAAAAAAAGGGAATAAAATTGAAGAGAGAATTTTTCTGCCAGGAGCATTTGATTTAAAAGAAGTTAATAAAAGCAGTTACCAGATTTCTACTTCTTTTAGTTTTGAAAAGAAAAAATACAGCTTGCACCTTTTTGAAAAAGAGAGCCGCCAGGGCTTTATCGCTTTTGACATTACGGATCAGCTTTTGTTGGATGCCTTCGCCCGCCAGGTGCATGTCTCACTTGAGAACCACTATCTGTATGAACAATCCCTGGAAAAAGAGAGAGTCGAAAAAGAAATTTCGCTGGCCGGTGCCATTCAGAGTAAACTAATCCCTAAAGAATTACCCAAAATTGAAGGATATGATCAGTGCGGAGTAAATATCCCAACCAAATTTATTGGTGGTGACTATTATGATTGTATTGCGCTCAAAGATGGCCGTTATATGTTTATTATGGCCGATGTTTCCGGTAAAGGTGTTGCAGCCGGACTTTTGGTAAGCACCTTGCAGGCGTCAGCGCATGCTTATCTGGACGGACCCTTTGAAATAGAAGCTCTGGTGCAGAAGTTAAATGAAGTTATACATGATGCCGCAACAATAGATAAATATATTACAGCTGTATTTGCCATTTTAGAACCTGAAAGCGGTGAACTTGTCTCTGTAAATGCCGGTCACAATCCGACTTATATTTTACGCAAAAACAAAAAAGTAGACGAGCTGCTAACACGGAGGTATTCCTTTGGGAATGATGCGTATGGCTTTCCCTTATGAAAGCTCAAAAACGATACTTAAAGCGGGGGACAGTGTGCTTTTTTATACCGACGGGGTTACAGAAGCTATGAATGAAAAGGAAGAAGAGTATGATGACATCCGTCCCCTTAAAAACTTTCTAATTGCGAATAAAGCAACAGCGGCAGAAAATTTTATTACAAATTTAATGAAGGACCTGCAGAATTTTACCGGGGATACCGAGCAAAGTGATGATATCACTGCGCTGTATCTCGCTAAAGAATAACTATTGAATCCCTTTGCGATACATCCAAATCAAAAATGTTGCTTAAATTTGAAAGACATACTTTTAGTCCTTTTGATCCATTTGATCGATAACCATAATTTATAAGCGCATTGACTATGTTAAAAAAAGTAAAAAACAAACTCGACGCCTTAATGGTTTTGGATTTTAAAATTAATAGCGAATTTGAAAAAATTTCCTCAAGGAAGTTTAAAAGATCAAAAGATTTCCAAAAGCTGATTGAAAATGCCGGGACTTTTATTGAACTAAAAAAAACCTTCAAAATGGAAATTTCTAACAATGATGTTGTTACCGTGAAAGAAAAAGTAGAGCGTGAATTTTTTAAAAAAATAGTTGAAGGGGAGGAGTTTTTAGGAGATACAATAATTAAATGCATGTATGAAGCAAAGCAGGAAAAATATGACCTGGAAGATTATAATATAAATGAACTCATGGATTTAACAGAGGATTTTTATTCATGGTTCGGACCCTATGAATACGCCAGGCGCCTGATAGAAATTGGTGTATTAATTTCACCCCTCAGCATCCCGCAAAGTGTTTTAAGTTTTGTAAATGAAGCCCGCCAGTGTTATGCCTTTCAAAGGTATAACGCGGTTTATTCATTATGCCGCACCATTATTGAGAGTTCCATCAGGGATATTGGCATTCGGATTGGGAAAATAGATAAATCAGTTAAAACCTATGACTTTTATAAAGATTATCCACCGCGTAAACTCATACACTGGACATCATATGGTATTCTGAAAGAAAAGCTTCAGGATACCTATTCTGAGCTAAGCACACTTATTCATGGTTATAAAACTATTGATGGCATAACCGCTAAAAAGGCCTTACAGGAAACGTTGTTGCTGGTACAGGAATTGTATGAAAAAAACGCCAAAAAAATAAAAAATTGAATACCTGGTGCTACTAACCTTAATAAACCAATTTTTGTTTTAAATAACGGTCAACTCTTATTGCCCCGGAGTTTTTGATTTTGTTCTGATCATAATGATTATTTTTTTCACCCCACAACAAGGCAACCAATTTTACCGGGTTATCCCGGAAAGAATTTTTTGAGAGTTGCACATTAATAATGCCGCGCGTCTTAATTAAAATCCTGCTGGATTCCAAACCTCCGCAATTCTTAAATTGGCTGTTTTTTACAAGTAAATTTCCACCAATAGTGGATTCGTCATAACCGCCACGATAAAAATTGATCACATTTTTTTGAATATTTTCAAAAGTACAATTTTCAATGAATAGAAACTCAGCGTTGTAATCACCTTTATCATCTGTTTCAGCGGCAAGGATAATGCCATTTATGCTATTTTTAATATTCGTATTTGAAAAAGAAATTGTATCCGCAAATGAACCTTTGTAAGCGAATAATATATTTTTAAAATCACTGATTTGACAGCCATTTACAAAAAGATTGTAGCCAAACGACATGTTCTTTTCCAGAGTTGCAAACGCGTGTTGATCCTTTGTTCCCTTTAAAATCATATTTTCCAGGATAAGATTGCCTTTTGGGTTCATTTCAAAGGCCGGGGAGTTTTTGGCTCCGCTGAAATTTAATTGTGCCTTATTGTTAAGATCTTTTGATTTAAGGGTAATTTTTTTATTAATAATTAATGATTCGTTTATAAGGTATTTTCCGCCTGCTAATTCGAGAATGTCTCCGTTCGCGGCCTGGGCTATCTTTTGCGAAAGGTCTTTCTCGGATGCAGAAATTGTTATTGTTTGCGCTGCTGTATCGCGATTTTCCGTTACGTACCATGCCGGGCCATACTTATTTTTATCTATTTTAAAAGCACTGTTTTTATTGGATTCTATTGTTGAGCCAATCACATTATTTTTTTTCCTTACATTACCGAAAATGTCTTGTTGAATATTTTCAAAACCGAAGCCGGCATAAACTGAGCGCAGTTTATCATTGGCAGATGATGGTATATAAAGCCAGTCATTTACTTTATCCATTGTTAAATTTTCTGCGCTTACCCCATCAAATGCGGTAAACGTACCATTATCGTTATCAATAATGTTGTTTTTAAATGACACCCCATCAACTTTGTCATAAGCCTTAATGGGCTCTTCATCTGCTTTCGTATTATAGACAATATTATTGGCCAGGAGTGTTCTAAGTGGTCGGGCGGAACGAATTTCTCTGGCTGGCAGCACATCCTTTTTGTTCATATTTGCACCAACACTAAATTGCCAGGGAGATTGACAATCCACCCAGGTATTATATGCGACAACAACATCCGTTACCTGGTTATACCTGTTTAGAGGTGATTTTGGAATGCCATTCATAATTGCCAAAGCACTTCTGAATTCAGCGCCTTTTAGCATATAAAAATAATTATTGGTAACCCAATGCCCGGTGTTTATAACTCTAATGCCACCGTTAAACTGTGATTTTTTATCGCCAATAAAAATGTTACCATCAGCAATACAATAGTTGCCATGTCTGAATACAAGCGATCCTTCACATTCAAAAAAAATGTTGTTCCTAAATTCGTTAAAATTTGTTTTACTGGATATTACTTCCACTTCGCCGTGCCGGGCGGAAGGTTGACGATCGGCTGTTCCATACCGAGCTCACGCCTACGCCCGAGCTCTCGACGGCAGTAGAGCGGATCCCCAGAAATGGTGAGCGCTTCGATCATGTCGTCGGTGACCGCGTCCGGTGCCATCTTGCGTGTTTCCTTGTCCCGATAGAGTCGCTCGATCTCGTCGCACTCGTCCGCATAGCCGAAGCCGCTCAGGAGCTGCTTGTAGTAGTCGCCCATTCCGCCGATGTAGAATGAGATGATCTCCCGGAGCCTTGGTTGAAGCAGCCTTGCCGGGGATGGGGATGACGGTGGTGAAGGGCGCGGTCCGGATCTCGCTCGGATTGCGGCCCGCCTTGGCAGCTCCGTCTGCAATCCATTTGCGCCCGTCTTCGAGACGGCTGTACGGCCAGAAGATCGGCATCCAACCGTCTGCCATTTCGCCGATGCTGGTGATCGATTTCTGCTTGAGGGCCGCCACATAGATCGGAATGCGACGACGGGTGGGCTCGAAATCGAGCGTGAAGGGGCGGTACTGACGCAGCTTGGCGTCGGCTTCGTTGAGCG
>CAVRRG010000018.1:0-14217 GCA_963723365.1 Calditrichota bacterium
GCAAGACGATTGGCTGATAAGTATGATTGGTCGTTTTGAATCAGGTTATCCTTATACACCACAAGGGGCAAATGAAATTGTTAAAATAGCCGAAGAAAACAGCGATACTAAAATTCCGATTATCAAAGTAGATTTAAATATCCGAAAAACTTTTAAAGTAGAAATGGGAAATACGGACTACACATTTTCTGTATATGCCAAAGTATTTAATTTGTTTGATCGCCTAAATGAAAATTACGTTTGGGATGCCACCGGACGCGCTACATATGGTTTAGGGTTATATGGCCGTGATTTTGATCCGGACTGGCAAAGAAGACCGCAATGGTTTTATAAGCCGCGGGAAATTTTTATGGGAGTCGAATTTAGCTTTTAGGTATGATATTGTTTATTGGAGGATTCATGAAAATGATACGTGATTATTATAAACCGTTTACGTTTGCTGTAATGCTTGTTTTACTATTTTGTGTGCCTGCATTTGTAAGCGCGCAGTATAAAAAACCAGAAAAACCGATGAAGCAATGGACTCAGCAGGAATGGATAAACTGGGCCCAATGGCAGCATAAAGCACAGCTGCTCTCTAAAAACAGTGGCGCGGCTGACCGTCGTGAAGGCATAATGGATGGAAATAAAATACGAACATTGTTTTATAATTATGGTTCTATCGGTCGTCCAAATACAGAACCTTCTATTGAATGGCCGCGCGAAAGTACGCACGGTTATGCTTATGAGTTTGGTCCAATGATCGGCGCTGAAGTCGTAGATTTTTATGGCGATACAATAGCGATATTTTCTGAAGCGCTGGTTGATGGTGGGGATTCGCAAGGCAGTAAAATACAGGGCTGGCAGCCTCTGGCGCAGTATTTAAATACCAATGCTGAATCACCGGCCATGAGCAATAAGCCGGAAACCTGGCCGCGCTCTAAAACTACCGACAATCCATTTTACAATCCAAATTCAACATCGGAAGATGATGAGTTTTTATGGCCCGGTGTAGATACCCTGGGGCAGATTTCAGGCGACCTGGAAGCTTACTGGGTGATGGATGACCGTGATAATGATGAATTTGAATATTATCCTTTCAGTGCTGATTCTGCACGCCGTGGTTTGGGACTAGAACTTAAATGCCGTCTTATGCAATTCTCTGCTGCACCAGCAGAGGACGTTATCTTTTACATAATTGAGATAAAAAATGTGAGTGATAAACGCCTGGATAAAGTGGTTGCCGCTATGTTTGGTGATCCACATATTGGTGGTGCGGGAGATTTTGCAGATGATTATGCCGGCTTTGACAGAGATGCAAATATGGTTTATTCCTGGGATAAAGAAGGGGGTGGCAATGACTATGGTATACCGTGGAGTGAGCTTGGTTGGCTTGGATTTAAGTTTTTGGAAAGCCCTCTGGATGAAGCTGGAAATGAGCTTGGTTTAACAAGTATGACAGCGCCTGTTTACGCAACATCTCCAGGCGGACAGCCGGATGTGGATAGTGAATTGTGGGACTTTTTGCGTCCCGGACTATTTGATGAGGAAAATATTAAACAAGAATCAGATAATGTCTTTTTATTTGGATCAGGTTATTTTTCCCTGGATCCGGGTGAAAGTCAACAATTTTCTATTGCTATCTTAATGGGTAAGGGCTTAGAGGACCTGCAATCTAACGCCTTAGTGGCCCAGGATATTTATGACCGCAATTACCAGTTTACAAAAGCACCGGATCCTCCAAAAGTCACTGCTGTTGCTGGGGATGGAGAAGTAACTCTTTACTGGGATACAAAATCAGAAGACTCCTTTGATGATTTTTTTGAAGTCTACGATTTTGAGGGTTATAAAGTCTACAAAAGTACGGACAAAGGGCAAACATGGGGACCAGTAATTTCAAACTCTTTTGGATTGGAAGTTGGCTTTAAAGCTTTGGAAATCTTTGATAATATTAATGATGCTGAGGGTTTATTTCCTCTTGACAGGGATGGCGTGAAATTTAATTTAGGGACCAATTCCGGGCTGGCCCATTCTTATACCGATAAAAGTGTGATAAATGGCGTTACCTATTATTATTCTGTAACGGCCTTTGATTCAGGTTATATTTCAAAGGGCATTCATCCTGTAGAGTCCGGCAGGTTCGAAGGTCAAAATCTGGTTACGGTCATGCCCTCTCCAAAAGCCCCCGGCTATGAAAATGCCCAAAGTCTTGTAAGTCAAACAGATGGATTTTCCACCTCAATCGTTGATGTTCAGATTTTAGACCCTGCTGCTGTTACTGGAGACTTGTATGAACTTACTTTAGAAGATTCATCAACAGGAGAAATTGTAGCAAATATTGTGAATACTGAGACCGGCAATATGGTTGTAAGTCAGCAGGATGAATTCAGCGGTTTTCCATTTATTTTTGACGGCCTGATCGCCAAAATAATTGACGAACCGCTTATTAAGACTATTGACTCACTAAGTGGCTGGACAGATGAAAGCAACAGCACACTGCAGTCGATAATCAGTTTATTCCCTAACACCGGTGTGCGTTTCCCGCGTGATGTTGAAATAAGATTCTTTGATACGATTGTTGATACTTCGCAATTTTTTGATACACCTGTCAACTTTGAGGTGTGGAATACAAATGATAATATAAAAATGGATTTTGTATTATTCGAAGATAATAATGATACTGTCGACGCCGGGGATAAAATAGTAGTTAGAAATAATAATACTTCAGCCTGGCAGGTTGAGTTGAGAGCGCCTGTTAGCGGAGATATTGTCCTGCCCACTGCAGGAGATGTTATAAAAATTATTACAGCAAAACCATTTGAATTAAATGATACCTATGAAATTCAAACCAATATAGCCGGTATAAATAATGCGCTGGCCAAAAAAGAGTTCATGGATAATGTTGCAGTAGTGCCAAATCCCTATATTGTATCATCAAGCTATGAGACACCGCCACCTTCGGTTTTTAGTGTAGGTAGAGGGGAACGGCGTATATTCTTTATAAATATCCCCCCCACCTGTACAATCAGAATTTACTCAACAAATGGTGAGTTATTAAGAGTTCTTAAGCATGAGGGTACCATGGAAAATGGAACAGAACCCTGGGACCTGCTTACCAGCGAAGGTTTAGATATTTCTTATGGAATATATGTTTATCATATAGATGCAGGACAATACGGAGAAAAAGTTGGTAAATTCGCAATTATTAAATAAAGGGATGATGTCATGAAAAAGATACTAAAAACGTTGATATTTTTCATTACAGCCATAGCGATTACACAAGCTGCAGAAATTACAAAAAAAGGGACAAATGCCGCGCAATTTTTAAAAATTGGCGTGGGAGCACGCGCCTCAGCAATGGGTGAAAGTTATGTAGCTTTAGCAAACGACGCATCTGCCCTGTTTTGGAATCCCGCCGGTTTAGCTGCTGTTCCCGGCAATGAGGTGATGTTTGTCCAGACAAATTGGATTGCCGACATGAGGCATGATTTTGCAGCAATAGTTGTACCTTTTGCCGATTTAGGTACTTTTGGAATGTACTATCAGGGTCTGAATATGGATGATATGAAAGTACGTACAGAATATGCACCCGACGGTACCGGTGAACTTTTTAGCGCATCAAGTTTTGCCATCGGTGTAAGTTATGCCAGACAAATGACTGAAAAGTTTGCATTTGGTGTGGGTGCTAAATTTCTGAGGGAACAAATTTGGCATGAAACAGCATCTACCGTAGCAATAGATGTTGGAATTACTTACAGCACTGCTGTTGAAAATCTGCGCCTGGGTATGGCCATCACCAATTATGGTGGCAAAATGCAGATGGACGGCAAAGATTTATTAACATTTGTTGATATCGATCCTGATCTGGAAGGTAATAATGAAAATGTAATTGCCCGCTTAAGCACGGAACAATATGATATTCCAATTACTTTCCGGGTTGGGATGGCTTATGATCCGCTTAAAACAGATTTTCACAGAATTACTACGACTATAGATGGTGTTACACCAAACGATTATAATGAGTACTTAAACATGGGCTTCGAATATGGCTTTAGAGAATTGGTATTTCTAAGATATGGCTACAAAGGTATCGGTTTAAGCAGCTCCGGTAGTGATGCTTCTGAAGTTGGATTTTCTGCTGGTGGAGGGATTAATTACAAAATAGACAATAACCTGGGACTTGCTCTTGATTATGCTTTTGTTGATTTTGGACGCTTAAATAATGTGCAACGTTTCTCTGTAAAACTAATTTTCTAAAAAAGCAGCGCAGAAATTTCAAAACTTCTGTTTTGAACTATATAAAGCCATTCTGATTTTATACCAGGATGGCTTTTTTTTTAACAAGAACGAAACTTGAGAATCAATTTTTTGGTGTTTTATAACAATAAAAAATTATGCTATATTTTGTATTATATAAAGATTTTAGATATTCCTAATTCTTCAAAGGAAATGAAATGTATAAAAGTATAATGATTGCAGCTCTTATCATTAACTTAAGCTTAGCCCAGGAAAATAAATCTATTCATCAAATCGAATGGGAAAAACATAGATACTTAAAAACAGGGCTCGAAAACATTGATGTTTATGATGATTCTATTATACCATTACAAACATCTAAAACCGCTTTGCTTAGTAAAAAAGTATTCGGATTTTTACCTGATTGGGAGTATCCGGCTGCTATGGACAACTTGCGTTTCGATCTTTTAACTCACATTGCGGCTTTTGACTTTCATGTTAGTTCCAATGGCACCATTTCCAACCCATCCGGCTGGCCCTGGACTGATTTAATAAATGAGGCTCATAACAACGGTGTAAAAGTAATTTTAACTGCAGTGAATTTTAACGGGGCAGAAATCCATACTCTTATTACTGATGAAACCGTAAAGAGTAATTTTTTTACAAATCTTCAAAACAAATTATCACTCTACAGCCTGGATGGTGTAAATATTGATTTTGAGAGTCTGAATAGTGAAGACAGAGCAGCACCAATAAATAATTTTATGGCCGATTTGACTGATTTTATTCATACAAACTTTCCGCAAGGAGAAGTTTCATTTGACGGTCCGGCCGTGAACTGGAGTAACTACTGGGACTTTGCCGGACTGGCAAACTCATGCGATTATATTTTTATTATGGGTTATGCCTTCTCCGGAAGCTGGAGTACTAGCGCAGGGACCACTGCTCCGTTAACAGGCGGCACATATAATATAACAAATACAGTTCAGTCACAGTATTCTGCAGTTACAAATTCTACTCCTGAAAAGTTAATATTAGGTGTGCCCTATTATGGTCAAAAATTCCTTACCGCCGATCACCAGCCCCATTCCCGTGTAATTGACTATGTAGGATCCACCAGGTTTAGAGATTCCAAATCTGATTTTAATACGTATGGCACTCTGTGGGATACACCAACAGCATCGCCCTGGTATCGCTACCAGACTGATGATATTTGGTTCCAGGTATGGACCGACAATGGACAAAGTATTGATGAAAAGTTTGATTTAGCTGATTCTCACAACTTGGCGGGTATTGGTATGTGGGCATTAAATTATGATGGCAACGAGACTGATTTTTGGAATGTTATTATTGAACATTACAGTGATGATATGCCAATTCCAGATGAGCCTCTTAATTTTTATGTTGCTTCCAATACTGAAAACAGCCTCAAAATTAAATTTTCTGAAGTGGACTTTGCAAACGGATACTGGGTTTACCACAGCAAAGATGGATTAATTTTTAATGATTCAACATATTTCATGCAATCAGATAGTATTCTAACAGGGCTTGATAGTGATGATCTCTATTTTATCAAGGTTCGTGCTATGGGGGGCACAAGACTTGGTCCCGCTACAGTAGTTTTGGCTGCTACAACAAATTTAGCTAACCAATCTGCAACACTTATTGTGGATGGATTTGATCGTCAGTCCGCAACAACTAACACCCGGGATTACATTCGTATGCACGCCAGGGCTTTCGTTAATCAAGGGCTGAAATTTTCATCTGCCAGCAATGAAGCTGTTAGCAATAAGCGGGTTGATTTAGAGAACTATGATATTGTGGACTGGATTCTGGGAGATGAAAGCACAGTGGATGTAACGTTTACTTATGCTGAACAAGAAGCAGTGAAAGATTTTTTAAAACAAGGTGGATACTTATTTGTAACAGGAGCTGAGGTAGGATGGGATTTGGGAAGGAACAATGGCAGTGACCTGGAATTTTACAATAATTACTTAAAAGCGGAATATGTAGCCGACGCGCCAAACGGAGAAGTTGCTACCTACTATACAATTAATGCTATTACCGGAGGCCTGTTTGATGGTCTGCCACAATTTTCATTTGATTATTTATATGATATTGATTGGCCGGATGCTATAAATGCAATCAATGGAGCTCATAATATTTTGGAATATCATGGAGCACCAAACGCTAATACTGCAGGAATTGTTTTTGAAGGAATATTCCCCGGCGGATCAACAGCGGGAAAATTAGTTTATTTTGGATTCCCATTTGAAACTATAAATTCTGATGAAAGCCGGGATAGCGTATTGAGCTTTGTCTTAGATTTCTTTGATGGCATTATTTCAAAGATCCCAGAAATTGAAAATCTACCACAAAATTTTACTCTTTATCAAAACTATCCCAATCCTTTTAATCCATCAACAAAAATTAGTTATTATTTGGACAAACCTGGAAATATCATTGTAAAGATTTATGACATCACAGGTAAAGAAGTTGCTTTACTTAATGAGGGGTATTCAAATACAGGATTCCATACTGTACAATTTAATGCTTCCAACTATGCATCAGGTATTTATCTATATGAGGTTAGTTTTGAGCAGCAAAGGCTTCGGAAAAAAATGATGCTGGTTAAATAGTATCGTGATACCTCGGATGAAAAAAATTGACTGGATAAATATGATATAACTAGAATTTAGTGAAAATATTGGAATGATTAATAAAGTATACTAAAAGACTGAAAATTAATGCCTTATAGAAAAAATTATTGTGTAAATCCTGTTATCCTGTCCAAAAAAATATTGTTTGGTATCATAACACTTCTGTAGAATTTGAAAGTTATAAAATATATAAACCAATATCTTAGATTAGTCTGTATACATTTCAGTTTATATGGTAAATCAGTTAAAAATGATTTTATTTATTTACTTCAAAAACTTCGTTTTCAGTTTGGAATTCCAGCTTAGAGTTTTTTTGACGCCATTTAAAATCTGCAAACGGCTGGCTATTGTGTTGCAATTCCCTGCTAAGCATACCGCTTAAGCTATAATAAGAAAAAGTTGGATCTTTGTAATACCATTTTCCTGATTGCAAAACAGGCCTGGCTGCCTTAACGATAATAATTTTTTCTTCAAATAGATCTGCACTTAATATCATCTCATCATTTTGTACCGGTTTATCAAAATTTAAGGTGTGGTCAGAGATATTATACACAAAACAATTTTGATTTGAGTAGCCAATGAAAAGATTAATGTCTTCAATAAATTTTCCATCATTAAAATTAAATGGAATTTTAGAGATTTCCTCGCCCTCATTGTTAAAGAACAACGTTGATTTTTTTAATTCAGCTTTTGGCCAGTCGTAAACAGATAATGCTACCAGGTTTTTTGTGCTTGAATAGCATAAGCCATTGATATGTGCTGCCTCTACCCGGAAAGAATTAATCTGTTGTCCTGAATTATTATATATTTGGACTTCCATATTATCCAAGCCCGGTTGTGAAATAACAATCACCAAAAACTCCCCGGACAAAGCGCTATAAATAGCTCTTTCATAGTGCACTTTAAATTCTTTTAAAAGATTTGTTCTATAGAATTCGATTCCGCTTTTATTATAAAATGTTAAAGAAGCTTCAAAGGCATTAATTAAAACAGCGCTACCGTCTGAAAAGACCTTTAAAGCGGGTACCGGAACATCATAATCCAACGCTATATTGATTACATATTTTACATTATCATTTTCCAGTACATTGTATGTAACTGCATTTTTATCGGCAACTTTTTGGGGATAACCTGCAATAGTCCTTTCTATTGAAAATCTATTATTCTGCTGCGCGAAGGCAGAACTGCTAAAAACAAAAGCAGAGATTACAAAAATTATTGCCGGATATTTTGATTTCAAAAACATACTTTTCACTTTTCGATTATACTTATTTACTGTTAGATTTATATGAAACAAAAAAACAATCTTCTTTGGGACAGGATAACTGGATTTACTTACTTTCATTTTTATCAATAAGGCATTAATTATCAGTCTTAATTATATTTTTTATCATGTTAATCCTGTCTGTTTCTTTCTCTCGAAGTAATAAATGTAACTATTTCAATAAGATCATTTTTTTGGACCGAATAAAATCGCCGGCCTGCATTTTGAGCAAGTAAATACCACTGGCAAATCCATTTGCATTCCAGCTAAATGTATACGCACCTGCCGGATAAATACTATCCAGCACTGTCTGCACTTCACGACCCAGCATATCAAATATTTTTATATCTACTTTTCCTTTGACGGGTAAATTAATATCAAACTGAGTTGTCGAATTAAAAGGATTAGGATAATTCTGGCTAATAGAGAATTCTTTGGGATAATTAAGAAGAGGCTCTTTAATTCCTGAAATAACATTAAAGTATCCTAAAACCTTTATCATAAAGTTTTGACGCTGTTCCAAGGAGCTTACTGTTTCAAAAGGAAAAGCCAGGTAAACCAGTTGCCCCTGAAGCTGACTTTGGCCAAAAGTACCTGTGAACATGATGCCAGCTTTTCGGTATGTTGACTGGCTTCGAATCTGGCTGTATTGCATTATAACCTGCGAGCCATTAACAGGATCAATATCATCAGGCCAGTCTTCCGTATAAACCTGTCCAAAATTTAATTGCAAGCCGCTGAAAGCTGAACCTGCCGTTCCCGTAGCCGGAGACATGGACTGGTGTTGCCGTCATAGACATAATTCGCTTTTAAATAATTATGGTAAAAATCCTGGTCACCGGCTTCTGATCTGTTATGCGCGCGCCCTAAATCCCAGCCAATTTCTGACCCGCTAACAAAAAGTCTGCCGCCGTTTGCAAGATACGACATAATCCGGGACTGTTCGGTAGAAGAGAAGGTTTCATCAACCGTAGATTCATCGCCAACAAACCAAATAACTATATCAAAGTCGATCAAAGAAATCTTATTTTCAATGACGGCTTCATTGGAGCAGGAAGAAACAACAAGGCTATCAATAGTTATTAAAGGGTCAAAGTAAGATTTTACAAAAGAGTGCGTCGGATTTGGCCAGCTGCCCGATCCACTATATCTTGTAAAACCATTCACTATTAACGCCGATTTTTTATCGATTGCATCGATATTGATAGAATATCCATATACATCGCTGCGATCACTTTCATTGCCATTCGAATCTATTGCACTTAAATAGTAAAAATAACCCTCCTCCTCATCCGTAAAAATCACAATAGCATCAGAATAGGATGTACTATCTTTGGTCAATTGGAATTCATCAGCAATTAACTGCCACGTAGCTAATTGGTCATCTGTCGAACAATATAAACGATATCCCAGTAAATCAGGATCTGTATTTTGCAGCCAGTTTATTTCAAAAAAAGTATATTGATCGATGTTTACAATGGAGTAAATTTCAGGCCGGGAGGGCGGTGTTATATCCTGGTCGGTTACGCTAATATTAAAAAATTCGACATCCTGGTTGCCTCGCGTATCCTCAGAAAAAATTTCCAGCACATAGTTTCCGGTATCCAGTAAAGAAGCCTGGAAATAATTATTTGTGACCTCAAGCGACTGGTTTATATCATTGGCCCCACTGCCATTGGTCAACCAGAAAACAGGATTGCTTAAGGTGGCCACATTTTCAGCAAAAACCTGGTGTACATAACTGTTATAGGGTTTCCTGTCAAAACGGTATTTTATACCAAGGTCATGCGGTTCAAAGACAATTTGAGAAGTGTCTTCGTTCCATACCCGGTAACCGGATAAATAGGGACCATTATTACGATGACCGCTATAGGGACCATTCCAGTCAACTATTTTTACTCTGATGTCGATCCTCCCGGACAGGCCATGTGCAGGAATCTCAATTGCTGTCTGGTCTGCAAAAAATTTCAACGAACTTCTATCGATAATGGGTGGCTCTGTATCTATATAAGGCGTAAGACCACCATTTTCCCTTGTATTATTAATTTCAGCCCCATTATCATTTATATCGCCAACCAGTTCCCTTTCGACAAGATGAACATGCCCCAAACCGGTATAAATTGTACCAAGTATTGTTATGCCGGCTGTTACAGGATCTCCAACAGAAAGCGCAGGATTTGGCAATATATGTACATAGGAAAAGTGTTTCCACATTCCATTAAAGTTTGTCGCAACACGGACGTATGAATTTGAACCGCTGTTACCTATTGAATAGACTTCTCCGTCAAAAACCGCATAACATGGTTCCCCGTCAGGCTCTCCAATATCCACGGCATTGTGAAAATGATCTGAAGAGAGCGTATTCCTGAACTCACTGAAATTACCGTTTATCGAATGCGAGGTGTTTAATGGTGTGACAGGCCATTGGTATTTAAGGGTGTCCGTTTGAGAATAAACATGGCTTGAAATCCAAATGGCTAGTATTAAAACATGTTTTAGGTTCAATTGATAATCCATGCTGGTTTATAATTGCTATACCTGAATAATATATATTCAATTTTAGAAAATTACTAACAAATACAACATTTTCTAATATTGATCCACCTGGTCGAAAATTTTACAAAGAGCAAGTTTATCCAGTCCCCCTTATAAAGGGGGATTTAGGGGGCTGGGTTAGCAAAATACGACATTTTTCCAATAGTACGTCCTTTTTAATCCCCCTGGTCAAACATTTTTACCAAAGTCTGGTTTTTATCCAGTCCCCCTTATAAAGGGGGATTTAGGGGGATGGGTTATCAAAATACGACATTCTTCCAATAGTACGTCCTTTTTAATCCCCCTGGTCAAACATTTTTACCAAAGTCTGGTTTTTATCCAGTCCCCCTTTTAAGGGGGATTTAGGGGGATGGGTTATCAAAATACAACATTCTTCCAATAGTACGTCCTTTTTAATCCCCCTGGTCAAACATTTTTACCAAAGTCTGGTTTTTATCCAGTCCCCCTTATAAAGGGGGATTTAGGGGGATTTCTTCACGATCTCTGTGTGCCGATTCCTAATAGATTGCTTCATCTCTTCCGCTCTTCGCAATGACACTTTAGCTAGACAATCACTTCTCAAGTCCCCCTTTTTAAGGGGGATTTAGGGGGATAGACTGCAAATACAACATTTTTCCAATAATCCTTTGTGATCCCCCTAGTCAAAATTTTACCAGGAATCACGCTTATCAAGTCCCCCTTTTTAAGGGGGATTTAGGGGGATAAGTTGTAAAACACATAACTTAAACTGTAATTAATCTTTCGTTTCAAGATATCCCTTAATATAGCAGATTTTTTATATCACTATTTTTTTAAAGGACTAGATCCATATCATCCGGGATATAATTTGATTTTGAAAGATAATCTTTATCATCAGCATAAATATAGACACAACTCTGCCCTTTTATGACATCAATTATCTCAGTAGACACATCTTTGGGAAACGCCGGACAGCCCCAACTTCTTCCCAAACGTCCATTTTCATCGATAAACTGCTGACTGACATAATCGGCGCCATGGATTACAATTTCTCTTTTCCTGGCCAGGTGATTTATACTTTTTTCAAGACCATCCAGTTCAATTGAATAACCATTAGATCCCATATAAGTATCCGAGGTTTGAAAAAAGCCCAAACTGCTCTGTTTCGAATTCTCTATATTGGAAAAAACGGTGGCGTAATTTTCACCGGAATTCTTACCGTGGGCAATAAAAGTGTTATATAATACTACTCTTTTTTCAATATCAATAACAAAACAACGCTTATCCGTAGAGGGTCTGGAATAGTCAATAATAGTTATAATATCAGGATTTTTAAAGGTAAGATAGCTGTGACCTTGCAAAGCTTTCTGGAAAACGTCATAGCGAAGTTTACCGTTAAGCATACAATCCTGATAAAGACTCTTTATTTGCTGTTCGAATTGTGCATTAAGCGGCGGGATTTTGTGCTTCCTGTAAGCAATAGGATTGCAGCTATTTAAACAGATAAGAAGCAGAAGTATAAATATAATCCAAAAACATGATCTTTTATTCATATATTTTTCGTCTTTTCTAAAGACTTTTTCAGGTTGTAAACTAAACCTTTCGGCTATACAGAACATAACAATCAAGTTGCCTTCAAACAACATATTTAAAAAAACTCTTTACCTATTTAATGACCATGTGTGACGAGCTGGTTGTTTAATTCATCAACTCCTTTGCTACTGATCCATCGCTAAAGAATTTATATAAATTCCGGCCGGGACAAACAGTCATTTTAGAATAATCTTTATGCGTTTTAACTTTAGGGACCGGGACATTAAAACGAATCATTAGAAATTTTACAATATCAATCATCGATTTATATTGTTCTTTGCTGACCTCTTGTATTTCAAAATTACCCATCACCTCTACTAAGGCGTGACGCTCCGGGTTATATTCGGTATTTGTATCTCCGGGAATATGTATTGGCCTGCTTTCGAAAATGGTCCCATCGGGGCTAATCATGAAATGATACGGTATGTCAACCCAATTTTTTTCACTGCGGCTCCAGGCTTGTAAATTTTTTACATGCTCAAGCGGATCTTTATCTACAGGAAATTCAACACCACCATGATGCACTGTGATAAATTCAATGTTATGCGTTTTAAAAGATGTATCAATAGGCTGCCATCCCCAATCCGCCCGTTTCATAATGTTCAGATTTTCAGGATATTGCAGCTCAAGAGCCTTAGAGTGTCCCATCCTGGAAGTATTGCATGCAGATAAGAACATTATGAGTACAATTGTAAATATTTTCATGAATATTTTCCTATAAAATTAATGTTAGTGTCAAAAGCTTAGATTGCCACATCCCTATAAATAGGGACTCGCAATGACCTGTGGCGATCTCCTTTTTTTCTTTTCAAGCGCTTCTCCCCTTCTCGACTGGCCAGAGAGGAGCTCCAATATCGTTCAAGGTCAGACAGTCAAGGGCAGTAACATTCATTTAAATAGTCTTTCATGTTTTTTCATGTAACCTTGACGCTGCCAATTTAATGCAGATACTTCATAAATTTTTGTACCAAAAAAAGTATGAGCTTATATTCAACTTGTCAAGTCTTGATATTAAATCCAATATAAAAAATATTTATTTGAGAAGAATCAATGAATATTTCAAAACGCGTTGAATCTCTTGATGTTTTTCGGGGTGTAACAATTGCCGCCATGATTTTGGTAAATAATCCCGGAAGCTGGGCGCATGTTTACGCGCCACTTTTGCATGCTAAATGGCATGGCTGGACCATGACAGACCTGATATTCCCTTTTTTTCTCTTTATCGTTGGTGTTTCCATTACCCTGGCTATGTCCGGCAAAAAAGAGCGCCGCGAGCCTAAAAAGAATATCTATAAGCGAGTGCTGCGCCGCACAGCACTTCTATTTGCGCTCGGTCTTTTCCTATCCGGTTTTCCTTTTTTTGATTTTAGCACAATCCGTATTTTTGGCGTTTTACAGAGAATTGCAGTTTGTTACTTTATAGCCACCGTAATATTTCTGCATTGTTCGCTAAAATTTCAGGTTTACTGGACCATAATATTACTTTTGCTCTATTGGGCAGTGATGGAATTTATTCCAGTCCCCGGTCTTGGAGCGGGTTTTTATGATATGGGCGCAAATTTTTCTAATTATATGGATAGTATTTTATTAAAAGGTCATGTTTGGTCTTACACAAAAACCTGGGACCCCGAAGGTATTATAAGCACCATCCCGGCCATTTCCACAACACTGTTTGGCGTTTTAATGGGCCATTTGCTGATTGGTACTTATAAACCACTTGAAAAAACGACCCTGATGCTTGTTTTGGGAAACATCTTAATTGTAATTGGGATGATTTGGAACCAATGGTTACCTATAAACAAAAGCATCTGGACCAGCTCCTATGCTGTTTTTATGTCGGGAATGGCCATGGTTACACTAGGGATTTCTTATTACATTATTGACATTAAAAAGTGGAAAATGGGTGCACAACCATTTGTTGTTTATGGCATGAATTCAATCACGGTCTTTGTATTATCAGGTATAGTGGCC
>CAVRRG010000019.1:0-49455 GCA_963723365.1 Calditrichota bacterium
CCAAATGATTCGTCTCTGATATAGGTTTCATAAAAATAGAAGAGTAGCCCGTCCTGTTGCCAACAAAAACAACATATTCATTTTTGGTATCGCTATAATAAGCAGGTTTGAGGTTAAAGCCATCCCTGGCGACTGTTTTGGTTTTGGTCGAATTGAAATCATCTTTTGCTAACTGCGGATAATATTCTTCCTTTAAAGCTATCAGGTATTCTTTATCAAACTCCGTATAATCCTTACCAATGGCTTCTTTAAAACTCTCTTCAAAGTAATCGTACTTCCACAGGTTTTCCAACATCAGTAAAATTTTATCATCGCCATATTCTTTTTCAATATAGTCCAGAATATGCTGACCCAGTTTATACATTGTATATGTGCCGGCGATTTGATAAATATTCTGCAGTCCAACGACGTAGTTATCTAATACGGCATCTTTTACTACCATCTCTGCCTGCGCATCCCAGTCAGAAGACCAATGTTCGGCAAGTCCTTCGGTAAACCATAAAGGAGGAAATGAACCATCAAATTTACCATGTATTTTCAAAACATTATATATTTTGCTATGCATGAAAACGTGCACAAGCTCATGGCGTATCACGTGACGAAATTTTGCCAGGTCACCATTACTGGGAATTACAACCCGACCTTTAAGAAACTCAAAAAAACCGCCAACCCCTTCCGGAATTAAACCCTGTGTCACATTTGTCTGCTGAAAATAGAGATGCGCGCTGTAAAAAATCAGGGGAATGCGTCTTGTAATGGAATAATTGAATTTCGGTTGCAGCGCTTTAAAACTTTCCTCCGCGTATTGCGCGCCATGCTCGGCAATTTCCTGCATTTCAGGATAGTAATAGATATCAAAGTGTTCGGTTTCCATTATCTGCCAGTCAAAATTTGTATATTGTATCTTATTGCGACCAAAGTAAAAACCCTGGGCCAAAAGCGAGGAGGCAGAAAACAGGAAAATAAAAATTTTTAAAATTTGCATGGAATATAAGTTAAAGTTCTTTTCTATGTATGTTTCTAAAAAGCTGAAGTTTCCTTTTTTTTAATATAATCTAAACATTTAAACAAATCTTTACATTCCAAAAGATTAAAATTTGTATAAAATGTACTAAAAGGGCAATAGAAGATTGCAAACATAATGAATTATCAGTTTTATTACCCGTTTTGATTGTTTATATTTTATTACCACTGCTGGTTATGCTGCGAAAATGATTTGATAACGATCGTAACTGTGCCTGGAAGAAATACGGACAAGAAATTTCTGTTAGATCTTCAAAAACATAAGCTGTTTACTTAAGAGGAGGCAGTATTGAAGAAAATTAAACGACGTGAATTTCTAAAGACCACAGCTGGCGCGGCCATCTCTCTGGCAGCACCAGCTGTTTTTGCGGGCTGCAAAAAATCTGTTCAGGAGCATTCAAACGAGATAAATGCGCAGGTAGCTGCAATACGCGGAGACAATTTAGACGCTATGACGCGCGATGCGTTGGACGCTTTGGGAGGGATTCAAACTATTGTCAGCAAAGGTGAAACAATTTTTATTAAACCCAATTTTGTCTCTTTTCCCTGGGCTCAATATAATAATTGTTTTCATAATGGCGAGTGCACCAAACCGGAAATTATCATCGCCGTCGCAGATGAGTGCTTAAAAGCCGGTGCAGCTGAAGTTATTATTGGCGAGGGATCTCATCTGCCCACCTTCGACTGGAAATATGCAATTACCCTGGATGGCAACACTAATCTGGTCAGTGAAGCGCAGCGCCTCACATCGCTGTATAGTGGAAAAGTAACCCTGGCCTGTTTAGAAACGGATTCACCAGGTTGGGTCGAGGTTCCTTCTCAAAGTTCATTAAACAGCATTGCAATCTCAAGTCTTGTTAGTAATGCGGATAAGGTAATTTCAATACCAGTCGCCAAAACCCACTCCTGGGCGCAGCTGACACTGGCCTTGAAGAATTTCATTGGTATTACTCCGCTTTCGCGCTACGCGCAGTTGGTTGATAATACGTGGTGGAATCGCGGAACCTTCGACCACAGCAGTCCGCGGGCCATAGGTCAAATATACCTGGATATCGTAAATAGCATAAAACCGGATCTTTCAATTATTGACTTTTCTATTGGAATTGAAGGCGATGGCCCCACAATAGACCTGGGCGGTCGCACTGTAAACATGAAAGAGCGCCTGGGTTCCTGGGCAATTGTTGCAAGCACAGACATAATGGCTGCCGATGCAAGCGCTGCACGAATTATGAATCATGATTCAAATAAAATTAAACAGCTGACTATGGGGTTTAATATGGAGTTAGGTGAAATACGCCGGGAAAACATTGAAATTGTGGGGGACAAACTCGAGAATTTACGTGTGATGTGGAAATCTGCCCGATTAAAAGGATAAAAAAATCTTTTTTTTTATAAAGAGATTTAAAAACAGATAATTTTACCTAACTTAAAATAAATGACTTGCTTTTTTAAAAATTACTTGCTATATATGGGGTGTTCAAAATTCAAAACATGTAATAAATTTTTCTTTTTTTAATTTAGTATATCTCTGTTTCTTTTTTATAGCCTCATACAGGCTGATTTTTGCAATCAAAGTAATCTTACTCATTGCGATGACTCTTTTGCTTTCGTTTATGATTAAGAGCCCAAATTAAAGGTATGTTAACAATGTTAATTATAATTTTGCGATTAACTTTTATAGCAATTATTTATCCAAACTTGCTGGTATATGCAGATACAAACTCGAAATTCGCAAATCCTAAAATACCTGTAAGAAAGGACATAAGTCATATTTTTCTGGCTGGTGCTATTTATAAAAAAGCAATAAATCGAATTCACGAGAAGACTTTTAATAAAACAAATAAAACCAGTGTGCTGGGAGATACCCTGTCTTTCTTCGTAAGAAATATTCTTGATCAAGAAAGATGGAATAAAATTACTGCTAAACTACTATATGATTCACTCTCTGTGGCTATTTGGATGGATACTTCTGCTTTTTCATCTTTATTGAAGCAGGAACAACAAACTGCAATTATTAACGGTTTAAAAAACCAATTACTAAACAATACATCCGCATTATCTGTGAATCCCGAGATGGGCATATATAACATTATGAATCACTATTTTGGAAGTCCCCCTAATGTTGACGGTGATGGTAAAGTAGATATATTATTATTGGACATAAAAGATGATTTTGAAAATAGCGGGTCATTTGTTGCCGGTTTTTTTGACCCTAATGATATGACCGAGAACGTTTACTCCAACAACAGGGACATGCTTTACGTTGATATTTATCCAAATATTCTATACCAGACTGAAATTAACATTGAAAATGCTTCTGCCACCATTGCCCATGAATATCAACATCTTATTCATATCAATTATGAGGGAAATGCAAGAGAATATATATTTATAAATGAAGGTCTTTCTGAACTGGCAGAAATAGTCTGCGGTTTTAAACCTCGTGCAGCGGACTTTTATTTTAAAAATTCTTCGAGATCTTTATTGAGCTGGAATTTTGTGGATCCTATTCCGGATTACTCCAGGGCCTCACTGTGGATGAATTATCTCTTTGAACAGATTGGCTATGATAATATTAATTTATTGCTGCAGTCACCCTTAGTAGGATTAGATGGAATAGAAAATATTCTAAATCAAACATCTTTAAAATCTTTTGATCAGGTTTTTTCCGACTGGATTAGAGCCAATTTTATAAACGATTCTGATTTTAATCCGGAATTTGGATATAAACATCCCTTAAGACAGGATATTAAATTCGGTTCCGGGGATATTATTGACAATCTTCCGCATGTTGAAAACTTAATTTTAGCCAGGCAAAGCGCCGCTGTGGTTGAGTTTCCTTTTACCAGGGAGCTAAAACTTCAATTTCAGGATAGAGATTCTAAATTAAATTCTGACGCTTTGCTTATTTTTCCTGATACTTCATTATTTATTGAAGATTTATCACTTGATCCTATTCAACTGCATACTAATTATTTTCCTCATGGCTCTATTAGATTATTGTTTAAAAACTATAGCAGAGCGTTCCATGAGGAAGATCAAATGGAAATATTCCCGTTTTTAGCGACAGGCAAAAAAACAATCGCGCTTCGCCAACTCCTTTATGATGATGGTATTAGTGATTCTTTTTTTCAAAATGCTTCTTACTTTTTATTAAAAGGGTTTACCCAAAAATTAGCCATTGCTTTTTCCCCCCCCAAGAAAGCCTGGCTTAAAAGTATTTCACTTAAGACGCTGTTTCTTAATGAATTACAGGGTAGCCCTTTTTTTCTATTCGAACCCAGGGACATCAATATTCGTGTTGCGTTATTTAAAAATAATAAACCGGATTCTTTCTTAACAGAATCCCAGCATATTAATTTCAAGCGGGAGTTTGGGAATCTTCGCTTTGAAGAATTTTCTATGATCGATGATTATGCTAACCTTTCCAGTCTTCAGGATAGTTTTTGCATCATTTTTTCCAATGATCCTGATGATTCCAATTTTGTTGCAGTGGGAATGGACAGCAGTACAGCCTCTAGTACTTTTGCTTTTTTGGATTATGACAGAAATGGTATTTTTAAATGGCAGACAATGGACTCTGTTAAGATTGGACAAAATCAATTAAATGGCTGGAATGTAATGGTCAGGGCAAATATGGTTATGCAAAATGAAAATTTTACAAATAGCATCTTGTCAGCTCAATTTGAGAATTCTTTTAGGAGTGTTTCAATTAAAATTGATTCACCATTTAGTGTTGATACTTTAAAAACAATGGGCGTGGTCATTATGCCAAATTCTATTTACAAAAGAGCTTCGAAAAAATTTGAAGGCAAATGCATAACATTTTCTGCACCTTTAGAAACTGCTGGAAATTATAGATTCTTAGTGCATCTGCAGGAAAAAGAGGGGTTTTCTGTAATCGACACTGTTTTTAACTGGAGTCCGCTGCAACTGTCCGATTTTTTTGTTTATAATAATTATCCTAATCCTTTTAATAATTCCACCAAAGTTCCTTTCATATCATTACAAGATGGCTTTTTATATTATGACGTTTACAATATTCTTGGGCAAAAGGTTTTTTCAAAAAAAGCAGGCTTCTATACAAGGGGAAAGCATACAATAAATTTGTCATTCGCGGACATAGTATCCGGGATTTATTTTCTTCGATTTCGTATGAAAAGAGCAAACAGAATTACAAGTCACACACAAAAAGTACTTTTTATTAAATAAAATAAAGTTAACAATCATGATAGCCCATTCTGCAGCAGTATTTTGCGCTGGCCGGTCGCATATAATCAAAAAGGAGGTGTGCATAATATAATTTGAAAAATATATACAATTTTTTTCTTAACCCCCCACATAATAGGAGAAAATATGAGTTGCTTTAGCGATATCCCTCTGATTAAAGGAAAAAAATTCCTTGTCTTAAGTATTTTGGCATTAACTATTATCCTAAATAGCTGTTTGGATGAAACTGTTTCCTCATATAGTGAAGAAACAAAAATCACACAGTGGGCTCCCAATATAAAGTATGCTGTGGCTTATAATGAGGAGAAAACAGTTTTACAGACAACATGGCCAGGTGGAAAAGTTGCAGGTTTTTCGAAAGCATCTTCGGACGGTAGTGAAGGTTTACTTGTTGATTATAGTTATCAACGGGTCGAAACAACCGTTGATAATAAGGGCTATCTTGCAATTAGTTCTAAATATTTAGACGGCAGTGATTCCTGGATGCATATGCCTTCCAAAGTCTATTATGATCTTGAAGATAGCAGACCCTCAAAGCCCGCGGATTATGATCCATATATAGCTTCTGAGATGAGAGATGGCCAGGCATTTCTTATAACCCGCAGTGGTAGAAACATACCCACCTTTAGTTATAATTTTGAAGAGTACCGGCTGGACCCTACGGAGATTGATAGTATGCTGGGATTGCTGACAATAACTGATAGCAGTGTAACAAGTGAAAAACTAAAACAGAGATATGAGGGTTTAAATAAAAAATATGGGAATGTTAATATGTTAAACAAATATTTAGCTGCCGTTGAAACAAATTTTAGCAATTGTTGTGCTGATGATATTGATGAAAAAAGCGATCTCTCACGTGTTAAAAAAGTTATTGATTTAAGGTATGGCACCATTGTGCGGGAAGGACTTGTCGATTCGCAGGGAAGAATAGTCAGCTTGTCTTTTATAGCATATAAAAAAGTTAATGGTTTTATGATAGAAAGATTTCGCAAGACCTATGAAAAGGTAGAAGAAAATGGCCGATTCTTCACTAAATATGTCCGCTACAATGAACGAAATAACATTGATGTTTATTGGAATTAATTTATAAAAAATCTATTTACGCCTAAAATATAGGAGAGCAAATGAAAAACCTTAAATCCCTCTTTTTGCTTATGTTTTTAATTATACAGTTTAATTTGTATGCTGAAAATTATGCTCTTTTTATCCATGGCTTTGGCGGAGATGAAGGTTCATGGGCAAATAGCGGTACCATAGCTGAATTAAAGGAGGTGGGGATTATTAAAGATGCGATAAATAAAAATTATATTGAAAGTCAGGTTGAAGATGAATCTTATATTCAAAATACATTTATTACGCCAATGATAATAATGGGAGGATCTCCAAATGATAAATGGGTTATTATTGGTCATAGTATGGGTGGTCTCCTGGCCAGAGCATTAGAACAATCGCTACAAAACTCTAGTATAAATGTAGTCGGTGTGCTCACTATATCTACTCCCCATCAGGGTGCCAGAGTGGCCCATGCTTCACTTAGCGTTTCGGCAACTCAATCAATTCATGGCCAGTACAATCCAGCTCCAATCATGGCTGATTTTAAAAATAAAATACAAAATGCATTTGATAATAGATCCTCTCGTGTAGATTTTTTTGCTTCAATTTATTATTGGGAGGACATTTGGAGTTCAATTCTTTGGGATAGTGATGATTGCGATATATGTAAGTTATACGCTTTACCACAATATTTAGATGAAGCATGGAAATTTGCAGAAGATTATATTGCGTTAGCAGAGATATCGAATGCTTTTCAATTAATTGGTACAAATGGCTCTATAATTAAAGATATCAATAGTATAGCAACGCAAGCGCAATACCGTTCTGTAATGGGAGCTGAAAGATACCCGGTCTCTATGCGCTTTGGATCGACTTTTAATGAAGTTTCAGGTAGTACAAACGAAGACGAAATGTATGATGCATATATCGGGGCAAAAGATTACATGTGGGCAACCTATGAATATTACAAAGCTTTAGCGATAACTAATAACATATTGTTATGTATCCCAAGTTTTGGTTTTGCCTGTGAATCCACATATCGTGCCCGAAGACGCCGGGATAAATGGGATAAAGCAATTAAAGCCTGGGATGATATAGACTCCTATTGGGGACAAGCCATTAATTCATACGAGGTAACTCAAGCTTATATAACAAGCTATAATCTAAAATGTGAAGATATTTATGGCTATTATGGAGGAGGCGATGCTGATGAGGATTTTGCTGATTATGACTGGGATATTTATTTTAGAGAAACTGCTTGTACAGGTGTTTGGGAAGATGATTGGGCAAAAGAAAGAACATATTATGACGTAATTACAGCTACTAAAAACGATGGTCTTATCAGGCCGCAGGAAGCCCGTTGGAATAAAAATGATAGTTGGATACCAGATAATCACATTGCTATGCATGCGCAAAATAATTACTATTATGGTGACAAGGATATTGACGAGCGGGGTTACAACCATAATGAATTAAGAGATTTTAAAAGAAAATACTCACCGCGGAAAGGCGGTAAGTCAGTCCCCTGGCGGGACATCCAGAGTTGGTTAGAAAATGAGGTTCTTAACTGATATGAAAAATTTAATACTAAATTTTATTGTATTTTGTTTAGCTTCATCCTGTTCAATAGAAGAACGAAGCTTTTCTCATGGACTGAAAAAACAATGGGCATATGAATATTCACAAACATCAAATATAATATCATTCCCCAAAGTAGTAAATGATAGCTTAATACTAATGGTCGGAGATTTCTATTTAACTTCTTTAAGAACATCGGATGGTTCAATTAAGTGGCGCACGCAAGTATCCGATGCAATTGCCTTGCAAGGTGAAAATTTTATGATAGGTGCTGGTTATGTATTTAATACGCATGTTCAGGATTTACGGGGATGGAATTTAAATACTGGTGATGAGGAATGGCGGTTAGATTTTCCAGAAGACAGAGGCTTTACTTCTCATTCAACCATTCAAAATAATATTATATATTACTCCGGGAAAAGCCAGGTTAAGGCAATTGAAATTTTCGGAACTGTACTTTATAGCACAGATATTAAAGGTGGTCCAAACTCTTCAGTTATTAGTGGAAATAGGATATACTGCGGCAGTGGTTGGTGGGAAGTTATACCTACGGGTACAAAAACATACGGTAGAATTACATGTCTTGATGCAGCTAGTGGTGATTCGATTTGGACATTTGACTCTGATATGGGAGGTTTCTACTATATGGCGCCAATTGTAGAAGATGATGTTGTATTTTGTGGTACAACTGCTGACTATTCTGCATTTTATGCTTTGGATGCCCTAACAGGCCAGCCTATTTGGAATGTCGACAATATATATGCCTGGGATGCAATCCTGGAAGATGACGTACTATATGTTAATGCAGGAGATATTATTGCAATCAACAAATCCGATGGGACTATTCTATGGCGGACTAATCTTCTGGCAGGAACTGGGACAGGTCCTGTTGCCTACTTGGACGGCTATATCTATCATGCCCATGGCGGTGTATTGTTTATTCTTGATGCCGAGACGGGTGCCATAGTGCATGAAATGTATTCGCAAGACGATACTTCCTTCTGGTATGCCGTAACAGGCGCAGGGAAGGTGTTTTTGCAATCAGGCCAGCATTTATATTGTTATGATCCCTGGGTTGCGCAAGATTAAACCAATGGCTCCATTCTCCGCTGGCAACAATAAGATATTCCTGCAATCCTCCCGGCATTTATATAGCTATGATGCCTGGGAATAAGAAAAGAAATTCATAAAAGCCTCATTTTAACTAATGAGGCTTTTTAGATTATTTACATCCCTTCGACACCCTCAACTTTCAACACCTTTTAATTACTTGCTCTTTATCAAATGATCCTGATGAATTAGATTTAATTCAAAATTGTCTCAATCGAAGCAGTTTGCAATAAGGCGTTTTTATCCTTTTTTTGGCCAGTTTACAGTTGTTTCTATATTTGTTTTCTTTTTTTTCAATTGTATATTATAAAAAGTCTATTAAGAATTGACCCTTACCTTAAAAATAACAAATAGTTAAATAGAGTTGTAACGTGTTCGAGTTTTGTCAATCAATCACTAAGATCTTTAAGTTATATTTATCAAAATTTCTAAATAAAGGAGCAACGCTATGGTAAGAATGGTATTATTATCACTTGTTCTGGTATTATTTGTTGGTTGTGCGTCAATTATCAAAGGTTCAAAACAATTAGTAACCATTAATTGCAACGTTGAAGGTGCATCAATTTTCCTTGATGGGGTCAAAATTGGTGTTACTCCGTTTGTTGGTGAAATAAAAAAAGGTAAAAAGCTGCTTATGATTAAAAAGGAAGGGTATAAACCTTATTCGTCTGCTCTCAGCAGCAATCTGGAGGGAATGTTTTGGGGAAATATTATCATAGGTGGAACATTGGGTAGTATTACTGATTTTGCAACTGGAGCAGCTTATGCATATGCTCCTGCAAGTTATCAGGTTGAATTAATAGCAGATGGATCGAGCTTGAAAGAATTTGAAAAAATATTAAATTTGAAAAAGTTTGCCATGATTTACATTTCTAATATTTCAGCTGATTTATCAAAAGGAGAAGGCCCTTATTTAAATTCTTTAGTGCAGTTAGCCCAATTAGACGGCAATAATAATAGTATTGAATTAGTGAAAAATATTCTAATAGAATCCGAAGGTGACAAAGTGGTTTTTGGTAAATTAATGGTAGAACTTTTAAATATCTAAATGACCTTTACATACTTAAAAAAGCGGATCCAATTGTTACTGGGTCTGCTTTTTTTATTTAATAACCTCAGCGCATCATATATACCTGATTCAACTAGTGACTGGCTAAACTTTAAAAAAATACATCAATTTAAAACAGTGTATATTGTTTTTGCGGGCCCATATCCATCAAGTCCATCATCTGCCTTTGGCCATTTATTTTTATTATTAAAACCGGATTCTTCTATAAATAAACCAATTCTATTGTGGGATGCCGTTAATTACGGTGCTAATGTACAGGGATTAAATACCTTCGAACAATTGTATAAAGGTTTATATGGAAGTTTAAAAGGTGCATATTCAATAATTCCTTTTTATGAAAAACTTCGTGAATATACATATATTGAATCCCGCCAATTGTGGTTATTTCCTGTTGAACTAAATCCAGAAGAGTCAGAATTATTGCTTTATAATTTATTTTTATTGATGTATAAGAAATTTGATTATCGGTTTTATGACAGGAAT
The DNA here is from genome assembly GCA_963723365.1 of Calditrichota bacterium. GTDB lineage: Bacteria > Calditrichota > Calditrichia > Calditrichales > J004 > CAVRRG01. The sequence goes on from CAVRRG010000019.1 coordinate 10,547, forward strand.
TGTGCTAGCCAAATTGAATATCTTATCAATAAAGCATTAAGTGTAAATAAACCGACAAGCATATTTATTTCCCCCAGAACAGTACTTTCCAATTTGAACGGTAAGCTAGGCAATCCAATATATATAGAAAGCACTGAGAATATTCTTAAGAAATTCCCTCAAACATCTTTAAAGGATAAAGAAAATATTGACGGATATCGGGCAGCAATTCAATTAAATATTCTGGAATGGAAATATTTTAGAAGAAATACTCTTCTTGATGAAAATGAAAAGTCTCAATTAAACAAATTGCGCATTTTAGCTTTACAAAATAATAGTAATGCTGAAATTAATTTCCAAAATTATTCTAAGAGGTTTAATATTCACCCGCCCATAAAATATGGTCTGGGTATTAATCTTGGAAAAGATAAAATAACAGAATATAGTTTTATAATTAGGGCAGGTTTACATGATTTTACTGATGACTATGATGTATTTCCGAAATATGATGATCTGCATTTAATAAGACTAGAGGCATCATTTAAAAAAAATGGGTTTCTTTTTAAAAGAATTTTGGATTTTTAATCAGCTAAGTGCAACACCAGATAATTCAATTACAAAATATTATTCATGGCGATTAGGCTTTGGAACAGAGCAAAGGTTTGTGGATAAAAACAAAGGTCTTGCGACTGGTATTTATACCTCTTTTGGTAAAACATACTCTTTTTTTAATGATAAATTAATTTCAAGTCTGATTTTGAGTATAAATGCAGTTTATTTAGCAGGCGTTGGGAATACAATTCTCCTGGGACCAGAATTATGGACAAATATTTATTTTACAAAAGATTTAAGGATGATTGTTCGGTTTGAGATGACTTCAGATGCTTTAATGGATGAAATAAAATTGCAACCATATATGCGTAGTAATTTGGTTGTTCAATTGACGGATAAGTATCAATTGCATTTAACTGCAAGGTATGGAGAAATAGATTATAGGTTTGGTCTCAATTTCCTGAGCTACATAAATTAGTTTTGTAAAAGTAAAACTAAAGGTTTGTTTGGAATTCTTACCTATTAAAACAATTCCGACGGAATAAGAATAGAATGTATTACCAGCGTTTATTAAAGTTATTTATATAATTTGAACGGTTAATCTTTATTATTATATTTATATATTCGTATAAGATCAAATCATCTTCTTTTTTCTAATCTTAAAGGGGGAATCATGTTAACAAGTGTAAGAAAACACTTTTGTTTATTGCTGTCAGTTACTCTGTTATTGGTTTCATGTGCTGGGCATATCGCGCAAATTGAAAAGCCAGTTGAAGCTGATAAAGATGGTTGGTTTGCTTATTATGATGATCAATTTAAAGCGTATGGAGAAAATGTTGAAGCCCCGGCAGGCGATGCATCCGAAGCCCAGGTTCAGGGTTATGTCGAAGCAAAAGAAGCATTTGACAGCGCCCAGACAACAGCCCTCATTCTTGGTATTCTTGCCTTTGCTATTGGACTTGGTTCATTGTTGGGCACCTTGACCCAGTTATAACAATTGTGCCCGAGAAATAAAAAATCCGCGGTTGCGTCTATTTCTTCTATTTACTGTAAGACTTTGCATGGGCCTCGTTAGTCGGGGCACATAAATTTGTATTATTTACATGTAGTTCTTTTGCCGCGCAGACTGTTTAAGGAAAAAGGGATCCACCACAACATAGTAAGAAAAAACATTATTGTTTGAGAATGATTTTCATATGGTGTGCCTTTTATTAAATACGATGATAAGATTATTGCTGCTGCAAAAATAATTGATATTATAATGCTTGAAAGCGCTTCTTTTTTGTTTGTCATACTGCTTCCCCCTTTTATAAATGTGTTTTTTATCAAAGAGTGATCGAAATGGATGGATTTCTTACAGTGGATAAAAAAAAATAATATAATTCTGTAATATAATTTTTAATTGTGAAATATAAATCGATCAATTAACCAAAATTTATCATTTTAAATCTGAACAGCTTGCCAAAAATAACAAGAATCTCTATCTTCCTTCCTCTTTGCAAATAAAACATTAATTTATGGTTGCCAGCAAACATTCCTGTAAAAATCACCCCGATAAAGTCACATCCAAGCGCTGTTATAACTGCCGCGAGCACATTTGTACAGAGTGCCAGCATCACTATTTTCATCATATTTTCTGCAGTATCAAATGTGTCGTACGTCTGGAAAACCCGCGATCTTTTTAGTGTTTTTAAACCTACAAGAGAATTCACCTGGATTGTCGTACTTTTAATACTCTCAAATATCATAGTGTACAATCTCATTGTCAGCAGAATTGATAGCTACCATGTTGATGACGCTTCTGGTTCAGCATTAACTGACAGTGTCCATACATATCCGGCTCCGTATAACTTTCTTATTGATTCACTGCGTTACGCGACAAAAGGCACATTTAAAATGCATGTATCGGCCCAGGAAAATACTGTTTTATCCCTGGTTCACAACGGCCACATTATTGAGACTTTATTAAACGGCGAAGATGGCTTTTCTTTTAAAGATGTGCAGCTGAATAAAGGAAAGAATTCTTTTGATATTTATGCCCTGAGCGCCGATGGCAAAAGTCTGCCTATAGAATCGTTCACGTTAAATTATAAAGCCCCGCGTCTGGACTATCTTATGAAGCCGGTTTACCGCATTCAAACCAAGGATAAAAAGGTGGCTCTAACCTTTGATGGGGGCTCGAGTAATAAAGGCACTCAAATAATATTGGATATACTAAAAAAACAAAATATAAATTGCACCATGTTTATTACCGGCCAATTTGTTAAGAACTATCCACAGCTTGTTCAACAAATAATTGATGACGGGCATGAGGTTGGCAATCATAGTTTTAGCCATCCCCATTTTACAAATATTGAGATAGACGGAACACAAGCTACTCGTCAAAAGATTACCAAAAAGTATTTTAGCAGGCAGCTGAATATAACAGACAGTTTGTTCTATGCTGGTTTCGGGATACATATGAAGCCATACTGGCGGGCGCCTTTTGGGGAGATAAACAACGAAGTGCTTTTTTGGGCCGCAGAGCTCGGCTATCGCCATATAGGATGGTCATACCGTTGTGATTCCTGGGACTGGGTCGCGGATCCTGCATCGTCTTTATACCGCAGTTCGAAAGCAATTGAAGACCATTTTCTGGAAATGGAGAACAGCAACGGTCTGAATGGAAGGATCATCCTGATGCATTTAGGCAGTGAGCGTAAAGACGATTTCGCCTACCTCACATTAGCTTCATTAATTGAAGAATTAAAAAATCGAAATTATAAATTCCTGAAAGTAAGCGAACTTTTAAAAAATTAATTAGCGAAGCAGGACCATTCATTTTGAAATAACCTGATTTCCCGTTTGAAGCCTGCAGATGTAAATTCCCACTGCCCTATCAATCGCTGAACTGATTCTTCTATCCCACTAATATCTCTATGGATTAAAAAAATAAAATCCTTATATTAAGGCAATGACTATATATGAAATATTAAAATAAAATCGTATTTATAAACTTAAAATAATACTATGTATTAGGAGGAATTGAAATGGCTCTCAAGATGGCGCCCGGCGTAATTACCGGTGCTGATGTTCAAAAAGTTTTTAAAGATGCCAAACAAAACGGCTATGCGCTTCCGGCAATTAATGTAATTGGAACAAACTCTGTTAACGCCGTGATGGAAGCGGCAGAGGCTGCAAATGCCCCGGTGATAATCCAGTTCTCAAATGGCGGTGCCGCTTTTTTTGCTGGTAAAGGCTTAAACAACGATAATCAGAAAGCTGCAATAGTTGGCGCCGTATCCGGAGCTCAGCATATTCATTTATTGGCGGAGCAATATGGCGCGCGCGTTATTTTACATACAGATCACGCTGCTAAAAAACTGTTACCATGGGTAGATGGAATGCTTGAAGCCGGGGAGGAGTTCTATAAAAAACACGGCAAACCATTATATAGTTCGCATATGATAGATCTCTCAGAAGAACCCATTGAAGAAAATATTGCTATCTGTAAAAAGTATCTGACACGAATGGCTAAGATTGAAATGACGCTTGAGATAGAACTTGGAGTTACCGGTGGTGAAGAGGACGGAGTCGATAATACCGGTGTTGATAGCAGCAGGTTATACACCCAGCCGCAGGAAGTAGCCTTCGCTTATGAAGAACTTGGAAAAATCAGCCCAAACTTTACCATCGCTGCCGCATTTGGTAATGTACATGGTGTTTATAAACCCGGTAACGTAAAACTGACACCTAAAATCCTTGATAATTCTCAAAAGTATATTGAAGAGAAATTTAAGACAGGTCCAAAACCTGTCGATTTTGTTTTTCATGGAGGATCGGGATCCAGTGTTGAAGAAATACGCGAAGCCATTGGTTACGGCGCTGTTAAAATGAATATCGATACCGATACACAATGGGCTGCCTGGGACGGGGTTAGAAAATATTACGAGGCAAATGAAGGGTATCTCCAGGGACAGATTGGTAATCCTGAAGGTCCGGATGAGCCGAACAAGAAGAAATATGATCCGCGGGTTTGGTTAAGAAAATCTGAAGAATCTATTATTGCCCGGGCCAGGAAGGGCTTTGAAGATTTAAACGATATTGACCGATTAGCTTAAAAAATTAAATTAACTTACCCCTGCAACAAAAGGGGTAAGGGTTTTTCTTAGGGGGGGGTAATTGTATTAATGCAATGGTGTGATGATCCATTTTTAGATGTGTTAACTACCATTATCATGACAGCATTATTACAATTATGAAAACAATATTTTATGACGGAAACAGTATATAAAATTGGTTTGTGTTCAAAAAGAGAAAAAGATTTAATTATTTTTTCAGGTCTTTGTAATAATATTTCTTCCTTAAATATTACCTTGCGCATGATGGAAAATAACAAGGTTTTAAAGGTTAAAAAAGAATACCTGGAAGTACCTATTTACATCATTCATCAAGATTGTTTTTCAGATCCTGCATTTGAAAACAGCATCGCATATGTCAGAAAGACCAACGCCCCTATTCTATGTTTGTTGAACAACAGTGACCTTGATCAGACAAAAAAGGCTCTGGGTTATGCAGCTGATTTCTGGCTTTTTGCGGATGGTCTGAATTCGCCTATTTTAGAATCTACCCTAATCAGGGCAGAAAAAATCTATCGCTTAAAAGAGGAATCCCATTATCTCAAAAGAAAATTTCATGAAAGTGAAAAGAGATTTCTGGGAGCTTTGCGCTCCGGAGCAGATGCTACGATTATAATTGATCATAAAAGGTTAATTCGGTTTATCAATCCGGCATGCGAAAAGAAATTCGGAATTTCGCGGAATTTTATTGGACAGTATTTTCCGTATGATTTTGAAGCAGGGCAGATTATTGAAATCGATTTAAAGCCATTTATCCAAAAACCTACCATTGCTGAAGCAACTGTTACCTCGCTTTTATGGGAAGATGAGCCTTGCTTAACAATAACCCTGCACGATACTTCTGAACAGCGGCGTATTGAAAATGAAATGATAACATTCAGGCATGTTATTCATTTGAGCCCTTTGCCAATAATGATAACGGACCCCAATGGAAATATTATTTACGCGAATAAAAAATTCTCTGAATGCACGGAATACCCTTTGGAGGAAATACTGGGTAAAAACCCGCGATTTTTAAAATCCGGCAAACACAGTAATGAATTTTACAGTAACCTTTGGGAGACAATAAAAAAAGGCGAAACGTGGTTCGGACAGGTGTGCAACAAAACAAAAACAAACAAATTATATTGGGAAAAACAGCTTATTTCACCGGTGGTGGATATTAATGGCAATGTTATGTTTTATGTGTGCATGCGTGTTGATGATCTGGATAAAAGAAAAGCAGATAAGGCTAAGGCCCGCGCTGACACCCTAAAAAGTGTTCAGGAATTGGCAGGCGGTATAGCACACGAATTTTCTCAACCGCTGCAGGTACTTTCTATAAGCATGTCATTAATGGAAAAAGAGATTGGGCATTCTGAGTATTTTCAGAAATCAGAAAAAATGATTGGGCGCATTATCAAGCTTGTGGATAATCTAAAAAGTATAACAACCTTGCGGCAGCAGGAATATTTGTCTACTAAAATCATGGATATTAAAGCTTCCTCACAAAAAGCTATGGCTGATGGTAAGAAAAATAAAATTCTTGTCGTTGATGATGAAAAAGAGGTGCTGGATTCTTTGCTTGAGGTTCTAAAAATTTCAGGATATGAATGTTCTGGTGTATCAAGTGGCCAGCAAGCCCTTCAGGCTATTAAAGACAATAAATTCAATCTTATTATTTGTGATATTGATATGCCGGAAATGCCGGGCACAGATCTGTATAAAAAAATAAAAGAGACTTATTACGATGGCTATTTTGTATTTATGACTGGTTACGAAGTTGATGAGGAAATGGATGAAGTTGTTAGCCAGGCAGACGGATTTTTAACAAAACCCTTTCAGTTGGATGACTTGAAAAAATTTGTAGATCAATTCTTCTTTGTCGAAAAAAAACCAGTATAATTCTTTAAATTAATGGTTGATTTTATTACTCTATTTTTGCAATTTTAGTTCCTGATATGAGACAGGAAAAATTTAACATTGATTATTTCAAAGGCATTATTTCCGCAGATGGAAATAGTGCCTTTTTTTTTGTACAGTTTAATTAATATAATGGAAAAATTACTACTCAAAGCTTGCGCTCTAACCAACTCCCAACAAAAAGATATCCTTATAGACGGCGATAAAATTGTAGCTATTGAGGACAATATTGAACTAAATACGCATTCTATTAGCTGTTCAAACCACGTCCTCTTCCCCGGCATTATTGATGTCCATGCACACATAAGAGATATGGGGCTCTCCCAAAAAGAAGATTGGCTGTCCGCTTCAAAAGCAGCAGCAGCTGGCGGAATAACAACAATTTTTGATATGCCTAATACAAAACCTGCTACATTTGACTCTCAAAGCCTGGCTGTTAAAAGAGAATCGGCACGTAAATCTGTTGTTAATTACGGTTATAATTTCGGAGTTACAGAATATAATGCTGAAGAAATTAGAAAAGCATCTCCCATAGCGTCTTTAAAAATGTTTATGGCTGAGTCGAGTTCCGGCTATGTTGTTGAGAAAGAAAATACAGTCAAAGAAGTTTTTCAACTAGCCAATGAAATTGCGAAACCGGTTATCGTTCACAGCGAGTTGCAAAGTTGCGTTGAGAAGTATGAAAAAAAGTTCGACTCCACATTAGCAAATCATAATAAAATCCGAAATCGGGTTTGTGCCATAAATGCCACAAAACGTGTCCTAAAGCTGGCAAAAGAAACCGGGGCTCACGTATATCTGGCGCACATTTCTACAGCGGAGGAAATTGCACTGATAAGGGCGGCCAAGAATAATGGTTTATCCAATATTTTTTGCGAAACAACACCGCATTATATCTTTATTGATGAATCTATTTTAGACCGTGCAGGGAATTTTGGCAAGGTAAATCCGCCTTTGCGAACAGCTCAAGATAGAAAGGCGATTATTGAAGGCATAAAGGATGGAACCGTTGATACGATAGGATCTGACCATGCCCCTCATACCTTATCCGAGAAGGGACTTGATTATACAAAAGCGCCTTCCGGATTCCCCGGTTTGGAAACAAGCCTCGGTTTATTATTAAAATTGGTACATTCCGGATATATCACTTTGCAAAAACTAGCACAATTAATGGCGGAAAATCCTGCTGCTATATTTAATATTAAAGACCGCGGTAAACTAAAAGTCGGTAATATTGCGGACTTGACACTCATAGATATTAATTATAACTGGAAAGTTGAACCTGAAAAATTTTTTAGCAAAGCAAAATATTCTCCTTTTAGAGGCATGGAGTTAAAAGGGAAAGCAATAACAACCATTGTAAATGGCAATATAATCTGGCATAATAATGAAATAAATGATATCAAAGGACAGGAAGTTGAATTCGCTTAAAAAAGATCTTGTATTGGAACTACATAAAATAGGGGCTGTAAAATTCGGATCCTTCCAGCTCAAGTCGGGATTAACGTCCCCTTTTTACTTTGACCTGAGGTTAATTATCTCTTTCCCCAACGTAGTACAGCTAATAAGCCAATTGCTGATTCAAACCCTTAAAGATTTAAAGTTTGACTCCATAACAGGTATTCCTTACACAGCATTACCGATTGCTGCAGTTGTTTCCCAGAAACTAAACGTACCTTTAATCTATCAGCGTAAAGAGCCTAAAGCTTATGGCACTGCCAACAGTATTGAAGGTGTTTATAAGGAAGGGCAAACCTGCCTGGTAATTGATGATGTAATGACAACCGGAGAAAGTAAAATTGAACTTGCCGATGCATTTAAAGAAGCTGGATTGCTGGTAAAAGATTTTGTTATAATTATTGATCGCAGTTTCAACGGCAATAACTTTTTAAAAGAAAAAGGCTACAAACTGCATGCATTGCTTGATGTTAATGAAATGATCGAGATACTATTAGCAGAATCAAAAATTTCACTTGAACAGAAAAACACGGTTGAAGCTTTTATTAATAATGGATCCGAAACAGAAAGCAATACCTTACAATCGGTACTTGCAAAAACAAAAAACCCGCTAACCAGGGAAACCATTAACACAATAATACAAAAAAAATCAAACCTGGTGCTTTCACTGGATGTGGATAATCAAAAGGATTTCTTTGAAATCCTCGAAAATGTCGCGGGTGATATATGTATGGTAAAAACTCATATAGATATTTTGAATGATTTTAACGGGAGTTTTGTGCCACGGCTTGTAAACCTTGCAAAAAAGAAAAACTTTCTGATTTTTGAAGATCGTAAATTTGCGGATATAGGCAATACTGTGCGCAAACAATTTACTGAGGGTGTCTATAAAATTGCCGATTGGGCAAATTTTATTACTATTCATTCATTACCGGGAGAGGGTATTTTATCCGGTTTGTTTGAAGAGACAAACAGCAATTGTTCGGGTTTCATGTTGGCCGCGATGTCTGCCAAAGGAAATTTAATTAGTGATTCCTATACGCGTCATACAATTGATATGGGCAAGAAGTACAGCAAATGGATTTCCGGTTTTATTGGATTTGCCAAAACAATAGATGATCTAAAGAAATTAAAAACCAAAATCCCTGATGATATGCTCTTATTAATGCCTGGTGTAAATCTGGAATCGAAAAGTGATAAAATGGGACAGCAATATGTAACGGTTCAAAGTGCCATTGCCGGCGGGGCTGATTTAATAATAGTTGGGCGTGGAATAATTACCGCGGATGATCCAAAAGCAAAAGCATCATTATACAGGGAAACCGCCTGGCAGGCATTGATTCAAAATAAACGTATTTAATTTTTTTTATAAACGATTACCTGACTGCAACAGGTAAGAGCAAACCTACATAAAGGTGAAAGATGGAAAAATTAATATCCATGCGCGACCTGGATAAAAAACAAATTCTCGGTCTTATTGAAAAGACTGAAAAAATAGAATCAAAAAAAATAAGGCCCGATTTAAGGGGCAAAGTAATGGCTTCAGTGTTCTACGAGCCTTCAACAAGAACACAACTTTCTTTTGATTCTGCCATGAAAAGGCTCGGTGGGGAAGTTATTCTAATGTCCGGTACCAAGGGCACTTCCGTGGAAAAAGGTGAAACACTTTCTGATACAGTGAAAGTGATAAACCAGTATTCAGACATAATTGTTGTGCGCCATCCCAATGAGGGAGCTGCGCGCTATATTTCAGAACAGGTAGATGTGCCTGTAGTGAATGCCGGAGACGGTTCAAATCAGCATCCATCGCAATCGATGCTGGATCTATATTCAATGCATAAAACACAAGGTTCATTAAACGGCCTTACCATAGCGTTAGTCGGTGATTTGAAATATGGCAGAACAGTTCATTCTATTGTTTATGCCCTTTCTTCATTTTATCCGCGGTTTTATTTCATTTCACCACAACTTCTGGCCATGCCCGATTATATAAAAGATGATCTTCGAAAAATGAAAATAAATTTTCAGGAAACAACTACTATCGATGACATAGTGGATGAACTTGATATTATGTATGTGACCCGCATTCAGCGTGAACGTTTTGCTGATCCTCAGGAATATGAACGTGTTAAAAATGCCTATATTATCAGAGCAGCACAGTTGGAAGGGGTTAAAAAGAATTTTAAGATTTTGCATCCGTTGCCACGCGTAAATGAAATTCACGTGGATGTGGATAAATTGCCATCGGCATACTATTTTGAACAGGCTGGTAATGGCGTACTAATGAGGCAAGCTATTCTCTCGACCTTGCTGGGAGATAACGAATGAAACATTTAAAAGTAGATCCCATAAAAGAAGGAACTGTTATTGATCATATTCCTGCCAATAAAGCGTTGCAGGTTATCTCGATAATTAGACCCAAAGAAACGGATATTGTTACGATTGGTATTAATTTTTCCAGTAAAAAGTTTGGTACAAAGGATATCATTAAAATAGAGGGCAGGGAACTAACACCGGCCGTTGTAAACAGTGTGGCGCTTGTTGCACCGGATGCCGATGTAATCATTATCCGGGATTTTGAGGTTGTTAAAAAGAGCCAGGTTATAATTCCCGATGAAATAAAAGAATCTGTAAAATGCGGTAACCCTAAATGCATTACCAACGTGGAGCAGATGATTACACGTTTTAAGACGGTCTCGCGTAATCCTGTGAAACTCAGATGTACATATTGTGAGCGGGTTTTTAGTATTGATGAAGTTAAGGTTGAGTAGCAATAGACATTAAAATTTTGCTATATTACATGAGCATGTTAATCATTGAGCCTCAAATAACTAATAGCGGCTAGTGCTGCTGTTTCAGCGCGTAAGCGATTGTTGCCTAAAGAAACATCCTGAAACTTATTCTCTTTGAATAGTATTATTTCATTTTCTGAAAACCCGCCTTCAGGTCCAATGGCAATTAATGAATTTTTAAAATGTTCGCTCTTTATAATGTTTTTTAAGGGCTGGCTCTCAGCGCTTATAGCCGCAATTTTAAATTCGATTGGTTTTGTGATTTTTAAAAAATCTTTAAAGGATGGGCACAGATGTATATCAGGCAGATAAAAACGGTTACTTTGTTTTATGGCCTGTCGCAATATTTTTTTAAAGCGATTTTTGTTGTCACTAAAATAGTTGGAATGTTCGCTTCTAAACAAATAAAAGCAATTCACGCCAATTTCGGTGCTTTTTTCAAGAACCATTTCTAAACGATTGGGACGTATAAAACCAATTCCCAGTGATATTTCGTGTTCAGCTTTTTCGATCGTGTTTATTGATTCAATCTGGATCTTTACTTGCGGCTTTAGCGAAATGATTCTTCCTGAAAAGTGCTTTCCAAGACCATCTGTCGCTTCTACTTTGTCATTTACTTTTTTGCGAAGTGTCTTAATTACATGTTTTGTTTCAAAATCATCCAGCTTAATTATTTCCCTGGATATGTCCTCAGGATGGCAATAAAATAATTCCATGAATTGAATTTGAAAAATACCAGCGATTTATGCAAGATGAATTCAAGGGTTGTAAAGTATTGCCTTTGCTCACCAGACTTTAAAATAGTATATTTGATTTTACTGCTTTTTATGGTGATTTTAACTCATTTTGGAGTGCTTAATGCGAACGATAAACGTTGGAAAAATTAAAATTGGGACTGGAAACCCGCTTATCTTAATTGCAGGTCCTTGCGTTATTGAAACTGAAGATATTGTAATGAAAACAGCTGAACGGGCAAAGCAAATAACAACAAAATTGGGCATCCCATATATTTTCAAAGCGTCCTATTTAAAAGATAACCGCTCATCCGCTTCTTCCTACCAGGGACCCGGTATTGAAGAGGGACTTAAAATTCTGCAAAAAGTAAAAAATGAATTTGACGTGCCTGTTTTATCAGATGTTCATAATAGTAGTGATGCAAGAATGTGCGCAGACGTTTTAGATATAATCCAGGTTCCGGCTTTTCTTTCTATGCAAACAAGTTTATTGCAAGCTGCTGCTGAAACAGGAAAAGTGGTCAATATAAAAAAAGGACAATTTCTTGCCGGGAGTGATTTAAGCGCATCAATAAATAAAGTGAAAGACGCAGGATGTAAGGAAATTCTGCTGACTGAGCGGGGCAGTATGTTTGGCTATGGCAATCTGGTGGTGGATATGCGCAGTTTAAAAGTTATGCGCGACCTTGGTTATCCGGTGATTATGGATTCTACACATGCTTTAAAAAAATATGGGGTTCGCAGCATGGATAAAAGCACCTGGTCGAAAGATTTTATTTTCGGCCTTTCACGTGCTGCCGTTGCTGCGGGTGTGGATGGTTTTTTTATCGAAACGCATCCGGATTGTAATAATGCCTTGTGCGATGCCGATAGTATGCTGCCATTAGACAGGCTTGAAGATTTAATGATGCAGCTTAAAGAGATTGATGAAATAATAAAACCTAATATAAAACGCGACGAAGAAGGTTTGTATTAAATGAAATCAATTCTAAGAAATATTAAAATGATTATGATGGATGTTGATGGCGTGATGACCGATGGCAAAATAATCTTTTCTTCATCCGGTGCAGAGCTTAAAGAATTTAATATCCAGGATGGAATGGCCATATCCCTGGCTAAAATGGCCGGATTAAAAACGGCTATTATTACCGGCCGCAGCTCGGAAATGGTTAAACGCAGGGCTGAGGAATTAAACTATGACTATGTGTCTCAGGGCACTGATAAAAAACTGGCTGCTTATGATATTTGTGTTAACCAATTCAAATTATCAGATGAACAGGTATGTTACATTGGCGATGACTTACCTGATATACCCATTTTACTCAAAGTAGGTTTTCCGGTTGCTGTGGCCAACGCCCGGGACGAGCTTAAAAGTTTTTGCCAATATACAACACAAAATAACGGGGGATCCGGAGCTGTAAGGGAAGTGCTAGAAATGATACTAAAAGCCCAGGGAAAATTCGAAGATCTAATCAAGCAAATTGAAGCCTGGAAATAAGCGATGTCTTTTTCTACAATAAACAAATGGATTATTCTTTTATCTTGCTTAACCTCGTATGGTTTTGGGCAAATTAATATTGCAATTTCTGATTTTAATAATAAATCAGATGCTCTTTTCCTTGATTCCTGGCAACGTAATATTCCCGCATTACTGAAATCTCATCTTTCTGCAAATAAGCAGATTTTAATATTGGATCGTGCCCTGTTGGATAAAATACTGGACGAGCAGGCTTTGAAGCTAAGCGGTTTAATGGATTCCAGCGAGGTTCAAAATATTGGAAAATTAGTGGGGGCTGATTTTGTTATTTCCGGGACAATTGATAAGCAAAATGATGAGTTAATGATTGCGGTGGATTTAATTAGAGTAAAAACCGGCCAGATTCAGTCCGAAATCGTACGATCTGAAAATAAAGAAAATAAAAATGCGATGGTTGAAATGCTTGGTAATAATCTTATATACAGACTTACCGGCGATGGCCAATATCAAAACGAAAAAATATTTAAATCAAATTCAATTTGGTATTGGACAGGAAGTACCCTTTTATTAGGTACGGCAACACTTTTTACAAACATCTATTATCACGACAGCCAGGATAAATATAATTCGGCAACAGAATTAAAAGATTTTGATAGATATTATGATCAGACCAATAATTCCAGGAACCTGTATGTTGGTTTAGCGGCGGCTACAGGAACCGCGCTGCTTGGAACGATTATTGATTTAATGATAGGCGATGAAGCCAATACAATAAAAGGGGGCATTGCCAACAAGCCTGGCGCTTTTAAAGGTGGTACACTCTATGTTTCAGGAAAAAAAGAGATTACAATTGGTTTACAAATTAATTTTTAGTTTTGTAGTGATCCTTTTCTTATCCTGCACAGAAATTGAGCGGGATAATATTTTAGATCCCAAAAATCCGCGAAGTAAAAGTGAGAGTGTTATCTTTATTGAAGCATTCGTCAATACTGCGCACCCAACACCATTTAATAGTTATGCTCTTGATGCTATTGAAATTTTAAAAGCTACTTATCAAGACAGATTGATAATTGCTGAACTGCACAGAAATGTCTCTGATGCCAGCGATACATTAACTATAGCAGAAACAGACATCCTCCATACAAGATATACAACAGATTATATTCTTGATCCCGGAAGAAATAAGGGTGTTCCTGATATATTTCTTAATGGTGCAGAAAACAGAGTACAGGGCTCATTTGATGTAGCAAACGTTGTATCCCGCTTGCAGGTAATTACGGAAAGTCTTTTTCTGAACACGGGAAACTTTACAATCGAAGCTGATGCAGAATATTCCGGTATATCTGTCGTTGGAAAATATAGGATAGCGGCTCTGGGTAATAATTCTGCCGGTGAAATGGTTCTGCGGATTTTAACAACATACAATTCAGAACAAGTATATGGGACTGGTGGTACGGGTAAAAATACTGTCAGTGCAGTTGAATCGATTTCTATTACAGGCATTGATGAAGGGGAATATGTAGAAGAGTCCTTCAGCATAAATGTTGATCAAGCGAAGGTGGAGAATATTGTTTTTGTTCTAATGGATAATTCTCAATTGCTGGTTTTGCATGCTTTTGAAAAGGAAATACCATGAAAATCCTTATAATATTTACTTTATGTCTACTGTTTATGATCTCGTGTGATAAACTTGGGGACGTTATTTATGAAGCACCGGTAATTGAGAGTTTTACCATAACGCCGGATGTCCCCGTGTTTCCAGGTGATACTGTAACAGCAGAGGTTGAGGCAACAAACCCGGAAAAGGGAATTTTAACATATAAGTGGGAAAATCCCGATGGCGGGCAGTTTATTCCCCCAATAGACCTTAATTCGGTAAAATGGATTGCACCCTTACAGGGTGGTGAGTATCGTATTCGAATTGTTGTTAAAAACGATGATGAGTCCCGGGACACAAAACGCGCAACAGTTCAAAACCTGGAGAAGCCTTACGTTAAAATTCTAGCGCCTGCTAATAATGAAAATTTTATAGTTGGTGAAAATATTGAAGTGAATGTATCAGCTTTTCACGATAATGATTTAAGCCAGGTATGGTTGCTAGTTCAAGATAGGGCTGTTGATTCTTTAAGTTGGAATTCATCAAATTCTTATAATTTTTCATTTATTCCGGATACCTCCTATTTTGGTTCTGTTGAAATAAAAGCTATGGCGGAAGTTTTTAATCAACCTGGAAATACTAATTTAGATTATGTAAATGTATATATTAACAGGGTTATTCTAAAAAGCGGAGCTTATTAACAAAAAATGCCAATTCTTGAGTCTGCTAAAAAGGTAATTCGTATTGAGCGTGAAGCTCTGCATGAAATGGAAAACCGTATCGGTGAAAATTTTGAAAAGGCTGTACGCCTAATTCTTAACAGTAAGGGCCGGGTAATCATTTCAGGAATGGGTAAGTCCGGTGCCGTGGGCAGAAAAATTTCCTCTACTTTTACAAGCACTGGAACCACATCCTATTTTCTGCATCCTGCTGAAGGAATGCATGGCGATCTTGGATTGGTGCATAAAAACGATGTAGTAATCGTCATTTCAAAAAGTGGAGAAACAGAAGAACTGCTGCAAATACTGCCCGCTCTCAAACGATTGAAAGTCCCCATTATTGCTTTTACCGGTAATCCCAATTCATCCTTGTCAAAAAATGCGACCATTTCATTGGATATTAGTGTAAAAGAGGAAGCATGTCCGCATGATCTTGCTCCTACAGCGAGTACAACTCTGACCATGGTTATGGGGGATGCTTTAGCTATTGCTTTATTAGAAGCTCGCGGCTTTTCAGCCGATGATTTTGCTCTTCTGCATCCCGGAGGGTCATTAGGCAGGAAACTTTTAACGCGTGTGTCCGATTTCATGGAAAAAGATGAAAAACTTCCCTTTTGTAAACCAAATGATTTTATGCGCGTAGCAGTATTGGAAATGGCTCATAAACGCGGTATTTGTCCCGTTGTTGATGATGAAATGATTTTGCAAGGTGTTTTGACTACAGGGGATTTAAATCGTTTGATTGAAAACAATGATCAGTTTATGACGATTACTGTCAAAGATGTAATGAATAAAAATCCGAAGAAAATTTTAGTAGATCAATTAGCTGTAATTGCCTACCAAAAAATGGAAGAGTATAGAATAATTGCCATGCCTGCCGTTGATGCGCAGAATAAATTACTTGGTATTATTCATCTGCATGATTTGATGCAAAAAGGAATAATCTATTAATGTCACATTTAAACATAATATTAATACTTTTGATGGCAGTCTTAGTTTTAGGCTGTACCAACAGTTCCGAAGATGAGCAAACCTCAGCAATTATTGAGTATCCGGATCAGGAAAGTTGGAATTCTGTTTTAACTATCACAAATGATGGTCGGAAAGTAAGTATTGTTCAAGCTGCGCATTTCAAGAAATTCAGTAACAAAAACACAGCCTATATCTCTGATGGTCTGCAGGCAGATTTCTTTGATGAAAACGGAAATCATACCTCTGTTTTAAATTCGGAGGGCGGGGAAGTGAATGATTTGATTCAGGATATGATTGCCTATGGAAATGTTATTGTTATATCAGATAGCGGCGTAACATTGCATTCTGATACATTAAAGTGGGATAATAAACGACAAAAAATTATTTCGGAAATACCGGTTATGATAACTTCAGGGACAGACACATTATATGGAGATACTTTTATTTCAGATCCCAGTCTCGAAAATTATCAAATAACCAACTCACATGGCACAGGCACGCAACTTTTCAGAAAGAATAAGTAATGCGCCACCTGCTGTTTTCTCTTTTTATTTTTGGATGCCTTTTTGCCCGATCAGATTCTAAAATCACTATAATTCATGCTGATTATAATATCGGTAAAAAAGTAAATGGCCAGCAATTAAGGGTTTTAAAAGGTTCTGTTCATGTGGTAAAAGATACCATAAATATGTTTTGCGATAGCTCCTATTATTATGATTCCAGAAATATCCTTGAATTATTTGGAAGAGTCAAAGTAATAAATGGAGAACGCACCATCCGCGCACAAAAAATGAAATATTTCCCGAATAAAGATATTATTGAGTGTGATGGTAATGTAAAAGTTACAAGCAGTAAAGATTCATTATTTACTCAAAGTCTTGTTTATAATCTTAAGAAACAAGATGCTTCTGTGGCAAAAGAAGTTTATCTATTGAGCAAAGCAGAAAAGGTGGTAATAACGGGTAATTATGGATATTTTAACACTCAAACAAATTATTTTCGGGTAACCGAAACCGGACATTTTACGCGGGTAGATTCTGCAAATGGCGACTCTCTTCAGGTTTGGGCCGAGAAACTGGAATATTTTGGTGACCCCTTCAATAATACTTTGGCTACAAACAATGTTTCAATAAAACAGAATAATTTTAAAGCCAAGTGTGATTCGTTCTGGTATTTTATTAAAACCGAGAAAAGTATACTCAAGGGCAAACCAAATGTATGGTTTGATAAAAGCGAGCTTACCGGTGATATTGTTAATGCCACATTTGATTCGACGGCTATTAAGAATATTTATATAGTTGGCAATGCTGTTGCAAAAACAATGAAAGAATCCTCAACAACTGACTTTAATATATTAACCGGAAAATCAATAGAATTTTTTATTAAAGACAGGCAGCCACAGATAATAAAAGCACGCAACAATGCCAGCAGTATTTATTTTTTGGAGGATGAAACAGAGTCGGGCAGTAATTATTCTACTTCAGATAGCATTTTTGTTTATTTTAAACAAGGTGTGCTTGATTCAATAAATATTTTAGGTGGGGCACAGGGGACATATTATCCGGATACATATAAAGGGGAAAAATCTTTTGAGCAATAACATACCTGTTTTATCAGGAGATAAACTTGTTAAAATATACGGGAAAAGAAAAGTGGTTAATCAGGTTTCCTTGAATGTAAAACAAGGCGAGATTGTTGGACTCTTAGGACCAAACGGTGCAGGGAAAACCACAACATTTTATATGATTACAGGTATGATCCGACCCAATTCGGGTTTTGTAAGATTTTCTGATCAGGATATAACCAAGTCTCCTATGTTTAGAAGGGCGCGTCAGGGCGTTGCCTATCTTCCTCAGGAAGCTTCTATTTTTAGAAAATTAACCGTTAGAGAAAATCTGATGGCAATTATGCAAATGATTGGTTTATCAAAAAAAATACAAAATGAGAAATGTGAACAATTTTTGTCGGAACTAAATATTACCCATATCGCTGATAGCCTGGGATATAATCTTTCCGGTGGTGAAAGAAGAAGAACGGAAATTGCGCGCACCCTTGTAACGGATCCAAAATTCATATTGCTGGACGAGCCTTTTGCAGGGGTAGATCCCATAGCTGTAGAGGATATTCAAGGCATTGTAGCCGGTCTAAAAGAAAGGGGTATTGGGGTATTAATTACAGATCATAATGTCCATGAAACGCTCTCTATTACCGACAGGGCATATTTATTGTTTGCTGGTGAAATATTAAAAGAAGGAACAGCGGAAGATCTGGCAACCGATGAACAGGTTCGTAAGCTATATCTTGGGGAAAACTTTAAACTGGATCGCTAATCAGGCTGAAGAATGCATGCTAAGGTCACTCTTGTTTACATAAATAACATTTTCTTTACCAAAAAGTTTACTTATGATGACAGGCGATAAATTATTGGTATCTGGCAAATGTATGCGATTAAAAGGGAATTTCGAATTGCATAATAAAATGGAATTCTCTTCCTGAAACTCTATTCTAAAGTGCTGTTTTATTAAAACCTGCACAAGTTGCGCGGTGGAGATTTTGTTAAAACGGATTTTTTTATCAATAACAGGAGAATCGTACAGATCGGGGATGGTCTGACTTTTGTTCTCATAACTTTTACGATAGAGCTCAATGGCCTTGCGCAGATTGCTAATTAGATCTTCGGGATTGTTTGCTTGTGTATAGCAACTTGTGAGGTTTTCACAAGAACCTACATGATTTTGGCCGTCAAATTCTTTTTTTACAATGATTTTCATTTTATTTATAAAGGGTATTATTAATTTCTGAGTATCATTAATCTGAAAATAAGTAAAAGTTTACTAATTTATTTGATATATTTAACAAATTCTACAAATAAAAATGTTTAGTGCGACTCTCATTAAATAAAAATTTTGCCGATAATTTGAATATGCTGCCATCCTGTGAATCACCATAGGATTAGTAAATTACAAAAAAATAGCAGGAAAGGAAATTTTCATTGAATAAAATTCTCATTCTTCGAGATAAATTGTGGAACGAGAACACTCAAAAGATAGCAGAGAGTAACGAAAATACGGATATACTTACTTTCGATTCTGTTGCTGAACTTCCTCAGAATTTTGCCTCAGATCTTTATAGGGGGATTTTTATTCTGCTACCCAGAATTACAAACGAGATGGCTGGATACGTAAGAAAATTGCGACTGTTTAACAGTGATCAGGTCATTTTTATTTTAGGAAATATTTCTTCTAAAGAAGTCTATGCCAAAATTGTTGAAGTTGATAATTGCTTTATTTATGAAAAATCTTCTTTTATTACTGAGCAGTTTTCGCAGCTATTAAATCAATTACATAATATTTCCATAAAACAACAGCGCTATCAGCAAAATGAATTAAATACAAAATTACTCATTCAGAATTCACCTGAGTTAATATTAACTGTCAATAACGAAGGTAAAATTTTAGCTACAAATAAAGCTTTTTTAAAGGCCTTTAAATATACCGAGGTCTCCATCCTCAATAATAATATCGATACTTTTATTCCGGGCTACTCTTTTGAAGATTTTTTAGAAATTATAGAAAACCCTGATGAATCAAATAAATTGATTTCCACCTTTTTAGATTCCAATGGACAGCTAAAACCGGTTGTTGTCAACCTTTTGAAATCCCCACAATCAAAAAATGATTACTTCTTTTATATCAAAAGCAGGGGTGAAGTTTTAACGTATAAAAGGGTTTTGGAAAATCAAAATAGCAGCTTCTCTGAACTGCGAAATTTATTAGACATAATGCTTCAATTACCCGTTCCCAAAAACATTGAAATTGAAATTACGAATAGCTTAAAAAAAGTATTTAACTGCGATATAATAATAAGATGTGCATTAAAATTATCTTCGTATTCCAATAAATATGTTATTGATTTTGATAAACTGGATGTTGAAGAGGTAGAAATTATTCAGGTAATAAAAAGTGTTTTGGATAATGTTATTAAAAATCAAAAAATCGAAATTTTACAATTTTCAGATGTAAATGAGGCCCATGCTGAAATTTTAGATTATGCCAAAACAATAGTCTTTATTCCAGTGATAGCAGATTCATCCAGAGAAATAAATGTTCTTTTATATGCTAACCGCTACGAACCGGACTCTTTCTTAAAAGATGTTTATAAAATTGTAAAAGATTTACTTACCTACAGAATACACCAGCGGGAAATTGTTGTTAACCAAACAGACCAAAATAAGAATTTTAGAAATATTATAGAAAATACTTCCTATGGGATTTATCAAACAACCCTGGATGGAAAAATCAAATATGTTAATCCCGCTTTTATGGAAATGTTAGGCTATAGTTCTTCAAATGATTTTTTAGAAAGTGAGATTATTACAAACTTGTTTCGGGAAAATCGCGAAAAACTGCATAATGAGTTAAAAATCAAAAAAAATCTTAAAAATTATTTGACTACCATTAAAACAAAAGAAGGTAGTTTGCTGGAAATTGAAGAAGAAAGTAAAATTACAATTGAAAATGATAAAGAAGTGAATATTGTCGGCATCATCAGGGAATTGTTTGCTGATAAAAACGCATCGGAAGAGACCAAGAGTAAACGTATTTTTACTGAAACCCTTGTAGAACAAGCCAGTGTAATAATTACTGTTGTGGATGAAGATGGCTGCTATAAATACTGGAATAAAAAAGCAGAACAAGTTACCGGTTACACCAAAAAAGAGGTACTAGGAAAAGTGGCATTTGTAAATACACTATACCCAGATGAAAAATACAGAGATTTTGTAGAGCGCAAATTTGAAGAATACTTTGCAGAAAAGAATTCTAATCCGATCGAAACAAGACTTACGTCAAAGAGTAGCGAAGAGAAAACAATCAGCTGGACTGCTATTGAAATACTGAATGAACTGAAACAAAAAGCTCAGGTTTATTTTGGTATTGACCTGACAGATATAAAGTTTTTAGAGAAACGTTTTGATGAATCAAGAAAGATGGAAGTTTTTAACAGTGTAACAGAAAAAATTGCCTATCAATACAAGCAGCAAATCTCAGCGCTTTCAAAAAGTATTGAGCATATAAAAGAGATGTCGTCCGAAGATTTATATGCTGTCATCAGGGAATCAGAAATGATTCTCAGGAGTGCCCATCAATACGCAGATCAAATTTTAAACCTGTCTGGTAAAGAAGATATTAAACCAAATCAGGTTCTTGAACCGAACGAAGTGATCGAAAACTCTATTCATAATATTCTAGAAAAGACAATTCCGGAGTCAATAAAACTCATATCAAACTTTAGCTCAACAGGTTTCATAAACATAAATGAAGCACAATTTAACAGGGTGCTGCTCAATTTAATTTCTAATTCTGTTGATGCTATGTCCGATGGTGGAGAAATAATTATTTCTACCAATGTCTGCCTCACAAAGAATGAATATTTTCTCCTCCAAAATAACGCGGTTGATAGAGAATATATAAAATTGGAAGTAAAGGATAACGGTGAAGGAATGTCTCCGGAGACTCTTAAAAGAATTTTTGAACCATTCTTCTCCAGCTCAAAAGATATTTCTCGCAAAGGGCTTGGAGCTACATTAATATTTAATATAATAAGATCATCTAACGGATTTACACATGTAACATCAACAGTCGGATTAGGCACTTCTGTTTCTATTTATCTTCCTCTGCATAAAAAAGCAAAAAAGAGTGCTGCCCAGTCTAATGGTAAAAAGTCAAAGATTTTAATAGTGGATGATCAAAAGGTTATTCGTGAATTCTTAAACGATATGGCCAGCACAGATGGTTACTCAACGATATTAGCAGAAGATGGCAAGGAAGGTTTAGAAGTCTTTGAAAACAATCACAAAGATATTGGTTTAGTCATATTAGATATAATTATGCCAAAGATGTATGGCAATGAGCTTTTTTATAAAATGAAAGAAATAAACCCTAATTTAAAAGTGTTAATAATATCCGGTCACATTAATCCAAAGATAAAAAAGCAACTCATTGAAGATGGTGTTGATGGATATTTGCCGAAACCCTTTGATGTGCAATCTACCCGCGAACAGATCAGAACCCTGCTATCCTGATAATTTTACTTTAGCATTGTATTATTTGGTTGTGTATATTTACATCGATATATAGTGGCTATTTCTTAAATATTACTAGTTGTTGGAGATTTAATAAATGAGCAAAAAGGTTCTTGTACTTGGAACTGACAATTCAATATTCACACCCATTTTATCCCAATTAATTAAGCACTTAACCTTTAAAAAAGTAGATGTTGTTGGGGCTGGTATTAAACCTCAAGGTATTCATAAGTACACAAAAAAAGTACTTTTGGAGATGGGGATAGATATGTCAGAATTCGAATCAAGATCAATAAGTGAATTTGCTCATACCCAATTTGATATAATCATAACCACCTCAAAAGAGGCTAAAAATAGCTTAGCGATTCTAATGGATAGTAAAACAAAAATTCATAAAGAATTTGATGACCCAACTTTAAAGAGTAAAGATGAAATTCAGATGCAAAATGCTTTCAGAAGTTTAAGAGACGAAATGAATGAGTGGTTAAATGAATTTTTATCCAGGCATCGTTTAGTCTGATTTAATACCGCAAATTTTATTTCTATATATTTTCACGAGTTATATGTATACACAAAATACAAAGACAATGGCTTTAGGAGAGAACATGGAGAAATCAGGGACCTCTAAATTCCTGTTAATCAGCATATTTTTGTTAATATTTAGTATTAGTAATGTTTTTTCATACCAGGTGGGTCATAGTGATTCACTAAGTGTATCAAAAATTGAACAATCTGAAACAGTTAACCAAAATCATGAAGATGAGCATCATGCGCCTCATTTAGATGGCAGAGATCTTTCCTTATTGTGGATAATTCCGTTTTTAGGCATTTTACTTTCAATTGCGGTAATGCCGCTTGTAGTACCCCGTTTCTGGCACCATAATTATGGCAAAGTTTCCCTGTTTTGGGGGGCACTATTTATGGTGTTGTTTACCATTTTTAAAGGTATAAATATGAGTGGATTTTACCTGGCAGAAGTTTATCTGGGTGAATTTATTCCATTTATTATTTTGCTATTAGCATTATTCACAGTGGGCGGAGGAATACGTCTTAAAGGAGAACTGGTCGGATCGCCTTTTCTCAATACCTTGTTGATTTTGATTGGAACAGCGTTAGCCAGTTGGATGGGAACCACGGGTGCGGCAATGGTAATGATCCGCCCGTTAATCAGGGCTAATAAATGGCGCACACACCAAAAGCATACGGTAATATTTTTTATTTTTCTTGTTGCTAATATTGGAGGTTCACTAACACCTCTTGGGGATCCGCCTCTTTTCTTAGGCTTCTTAAAAGGCGTGAGTTTTTTCTGGACTACCGAACATATGTTTCTTCCCATGTTATTTTGTGTTGTAATCCTAATCGTGGTTTTCTATTTCGTAGATTCCTACTATTACAAAAAAGAAACGAACATTCCGGAAAAAAAAGCAGATGCTGAAAAGTTGGCTATTGATGGCAAAGCAAATTTCATTTTACTTTTGGGTATTATCGGTGCAGTAATCTTCAGTGGTGTGTGGCATCCTGATATCTCCAATCCGGATGATGCAGCTATAGTTTTGTGGCACACAGGTCTAATGACAAAAGGAACATTGGCGCAGGTTTTGCTGCTGTTGCTTATTACCTTTATCTCATTAAAAATTACCAGCAAAGAGACACGCGAAGGGAATGCTTTTACTTGGGAACCCATCGCTGAAGTTGCAAAGTTATTTGCAACAATTTTTATTACAATGGTGCCACCGATTGCCATGCTTAAAGCAGGGGTAGAAGGTCCGTTGGGTGCTGTAATAAAAAGTGTAAAGACTGCATCTGGAGAGTTTGTCGATACTGCTTTCTTTTGGGCAACCGGTGTGTTGTCCAGCTTTTTGGATAATGCTCCAACCTATGTTGTATTCTTTAACACAGCTTTAGGTGAAAATCTCACTGTAACTGATTTAATGACAACTTATGCCACTACTTTATTAGCGATTAGTGCGGGAGCCGTATTTATGGGAGCTAATACTTATATAGGTAACGCTCCGAATTTTATGGTGAAATCAATAGCAGAGGAGAATGAAATAAAGATGCCTTCTTTCTTTGGATACATGGGATGGTCTATTGGATTTCTTGTTCCAGTTTTTATTTTAGTAACACTTATTTTCTTTTAAAAAGTTTACTGTAGAATTTAATAGAAATTTTCTTTCCACAAGACGGCGTCATTTGTTAAATTGACGTCGTTTTTTATTTTGAGTATGTTCATACATGATTATGAATAAAAATAAGATTTCAATATTGCCTGAGAATCTTGCCAATAAGATTGCCGCTGGTGAAGTGGTGGAAAGGCCATCATCCGTCGTTAAGGAACTTGTTGAGAACTCTATTGATGCTGGCGCTACTTCAATTAAAATATATATTGAAGAGGGCGGCAAAAAACTTATCCAGATTATTGATAACGGCTGTGGTATCTCTGAAGAGGATGTTCCCTTAGCTTTTGAAAGACATGCAACAAGTAAAATTAGAGCTGAAAAAGATCTGTTAAAAATTAATTCGTTAGGATTCCGCGGTGAAGCACTGCCGAGTATAGCATCGGTATCGCAATTGGACATTAAAACCAAAGAGGAAAAGTCCAATATGGGTTATATCTTTTTCTCAAATGGCGGTAATCATGGAAACGTAAAAAAAACAGCAGCAAATAAGGGCACATCAATTTCTATTAAAAACCTGTTTTTTAATACTCCTGCTCGGCGCAAATTCTTAAAATCAGATAGTGCAGAAAACCAGAAAACCTTATCTGTTTTAAAACGTTTCTTCCTGGCTTATCCAAATATAAATTTTGAGCTAAATGTAGATAATAAGCAGCTTTTCCTTCTCAAAACGACAGATCTGAAAAGCAGAGTGAATGAAATTTTTGGCTCAGATATTTCAAATGAGCTATTGGAATTGGAAAACAGCATTGGTGGCATCAAAATTTATGGATTCATTGCCAAACCAAATGCTGCAAGGAGATCACGAAGCCACCAGCATCTGTTCTTGAATGGACGTCCAATTCTGGACAGGAACATCAACTATGCTATTTACCAGGGCTATGGCAGCACACTGGAAGATAAATCTCACCCGGTATATTGTCTTTTCATAGAGATTGATCCTGCCCAGGTTGATGTAAATATTCATCCTACCAAAATGCAGGTCAGATTTTCGAATGATCGAAACCTGTTCTATTTGTTTCTTAATTCCATAAAAATGGTTTTAAATGATAAAGGCATACTAGCAGATTTTTCATCTTCTGTTTCAGGAAGTGCTGTTCAGAAGGTAATCATTGAATCTCAAACGGAAATGGCAAAAACAAAGAACACTGCACAACAACCTTTTGAACTGCAGAAGACAGATTCAGCGTATTTCAAGAAAAAACCACGGAAAAAAAAGACGGGACAACTAAGTCTGGCCTATTTTAGTGGAATAAATTCAAAGAACCCCAAAGTTACCGAACAGGATGATGAAAAAGAAAGGCAGTCGCTCCAGTTTTATAAAAGTGAAGACACAGAATCAGAAGTCGGTGTTCGTTTATGGCAGGTTCATAATAAATATATTTTTTCAGAGATTAAAAGTGGGCTTGTTATAATTGACCAACATCTGGCGCACTCCAGAATTCTGTTTGAAAAAACCCTGAATATCTTTATAAATAAAGGTAATCTTGATGCTCAAAAGCTTCTGTTTCCGCAAAAAATTACTTTAGCCTTAGATGATTTCCTGGTATTCAAAGAAATCTACCAGGTACTACAACGCATAGGGTTTACAATAAATGTATTCAGCGGGAATACGATCATTATTGAAGAAATGCCATCCGATGTCAAAATTGGCCGTGAAAGCCAGATACTACTTGATATTATAGACTTCTATAAAAAAACTCCTGAAAGCAGTTTTGATTTAAAAGAGAGGATTGCTGCTGGTTATGCTTCTAAAAATGCCATAAAAGCGGGAGACGAACTCAATGAAGTGCAAATGCATAATTTGGTTGATCAACTGTTTGCCTGTGAGCATCCTTTTTATTCTCCGACTGGTAAGCCTGTAATCACTTCCATGGAGCTTGATGAACTTGCAAGAAGGTTTAAATAAATCAGCGCTTTTACCCGTTATTATTATTGTTGGTCCAACTGCCATTGGTAAAACAAGTCTTGCTATCAAACTTGCTAAAGAAATAAAAGCTGAAATTATCTCTGCTGATTCACGCCAGATTTTCAAGGGTCTGGATATTGGAACGGCTAAGCCTACGATGGATGAGCGTGAACAAATAAACCATCATTTTATTGATTATATTTTACCGGCTGAATCATTTAGTGCCGGTGCATTTGGCAAAGCCGCCCGGACAATAATAGAAAAACTGCGTAATGAAAATAAAAATGTGGTTGTAGCAGGTGGATCAGGGTTGTATATACAAGCTCTGCTCTACGGTATGGTCTCTTTTGAAAAAACTGATGATAAAATTCGTGGGCAACTGAAATCCCGGTTAAAAAACGAAGGGCTGAAAAATCTTTACCTGGAATTAAAAGAAATCGATCCCGAATTGGCTGTCCGCCTTTCTGAGAATGATACACAACGTATTTTGCGCGGTCTGGAAGTATTTCAGATGTGCGGTGAGAAACTTTCCGCTATACAGAAAAATGAAGAAGTCCGGGCCGCTTTTCCTTATGTACAGATTGGCTTAAGCGGCAATCGGCAAAAATTGTATGATGAGATAAATAAACGTGTTGAGCAGATGTTTCAGGCAGGTTTGGTTGATGAAGTTAAAAAATTAATTGCTGCTGGTTATGGTGAAACAAATGCGTTGAATGCAGTTGGTTATAAAGAAATAGTGCAGCTTTTAAATGGAAAAATAGATAAAGATAGGGCTATTGAACTGATCCAAAGAAATTCCCGCCGCTATGCCAAACGCCAGTTTACCTGGTTTAGAAAAGATGAGAATATTAAGTGGTTTGATCTTCCTGACCATGAAATTATAAAAAAGATTATCTCTGAAGTGCTTTCGACTCCAGATCTGTTTTGTTATTAAGAGTTTAGCCTGCTTC
This sequence comes from Calditrichota bacterium, assembly GCA_963723365.1. Taxonomy (GTDB): domain Bacteria; phylum Calditrichota; class Calditrichia; order Calditrichales; family J004; genus CAVRRG01. Next base: position 37,965 of record CAVRRG010000019.1, read on the forward strand.
TTCTTTACCAAATTGCGGATCAATTTTTACAATCTTAACCACCATTATAGCAGGAACTGTGGCTATCATAACCCAGATAAAGAAATTTTGGTAGCCCAGCATTTCTTGCAGCCAGCCGCTGGCCATTCCAGGCAGCATCATACCTAACGCCATAAAAGCGGTGGCAATAGCAAAGTGCGCCGTCTTATGTTCACCCTCAGAAATATAGATCATAAAAAGCATATATGCCGTAAAGCCAAAGCCATATCCAAATTGTTCAATAGCCACTGCAATGTTTATTAAGAGCAAGCTATCTGTTTGAGTATAAGAAAGGAAAACATAAACAATATCAGGTAGATTAATGGCTATAGCCATTGGCCATATCCAGTATTTGAGTCCCTGCCTGGCAGCAACAAAGCCGCCAAGAATGCCGCCAATAGTTAGAAATATCAGACCAACTGTTCCATAAATAAAACCTACTTCACTAGTGGTCAAGGCCAAACCGCCTTTATTTTTTGCATCCAGTAAAAAGGGGGAGGCCAATTTTACAATTTGTGATTCTGCAAAGCGGTATAATAATAGAAAGCTGATTATTGAAAGAATATGTTTCTTTTTTATAAATAAAATAAAAACTTTGCCAAACTCTTTTAAAATATTTCCATCTGCTATTTTGGTTGTATCAATATCTGGCGCTGGCAACATGAACTTGTGATAAAGAGAAAAGGCGATCATCATAATTGCTAAGAACAAAAAGGTTATTGACCAGGCCCAGGGAATATTATTGTATTCTGTTTCTAGGAATCCGGCCAGAATGACTATTATGCCTTGTCCGGTAATCATTGCCAACCTGTAGAAAGTGCTGCGGAAACCGACAAACCACGTTTGGTCATGTTTGGAGAGTCCCAGCATATAGAAGCCATCGGCAGCTATATCATGTGTGGCAGAACTAAACGCAAGCAGCCAGAAAAAGGCCAGTGTGTATTGAAAAAAACTCTCTATCGGGATAGTAAAAGCAATCCCGGCAAAGCCACCTCCCAGTAAAAGCTGGCATAAGATAATCCACCAGCGTTTTGTTTTAATGATATCAACAAAAGGGCTCCAAACGGGTTTAATAATCCAGGGCAGGTAGAGCCAGCTTGTGTAGAGCGCTATATCCGTGTTGGAAATGCCCAGGCGCTTATACATTATCACGGAAAGGCTCATTACAACAATGTAGGGTATTCCTTCTGCGTAATAGAGTGATGGAACCCAGGTCCAGGGGCCGCGCGGTTTATTCTGCATAAAGGTTAGTTAGTAAATTTGAGTGAGAGTACTTCCCGGAAAATAATGTTTTAATATCTCTTTCGAAGCATAACCGGAAAGTGCCATACCCAATGCTCCTATCTGGCAAAGGCCAACACCATGACCCCAACCAGCACCCTTAATATTAAAAAAGGCTTTGCCCGTATCAGCATTAACTCCTGAAATTATTACTATTGCAGAAGAATACAGAAAATTTTTTGAAAGATAGCGTCTTATTTTATACTCACTGTCGATAATCAGGCTTTGCTTATTTTGACTACTATCCAGGAAATTGACCTTTATTGCATTTGCCCTTCCAGATCCGCCACGATTAATAATTCGAATACCCAATATTTGAGAGGCAGTGATTCCTGCGTACTCATTTAGACTTTTGATTAAATCTTCCTGGTTTAGTTTTAACTGCCAACGGAAATAGCTGCCTTCTTCATCCACATCTCCAAGATACTCATTTAGTTCTTCCTCTTTTACAAAATGCGGACTGCAGAAGGTCTCAGGACATTCATCAACCCATTTCTCAAACTCTTCATCATCATTTAAGTGCACACCATGAACTTTTACCGAATCCGGTTTCACCTGCAGATAAGGATGTTCAGCCCCTTTCCAAACTGTTTGAAATTCTTCAATCATACCGCCACAGCTTTTGGAGTAACGCGCATCGCAAATTTTATCGTCGAATAAAAGGACCTTACCGGCAGTGCTTAAAGCTCCCGTTACCGATTTAGCGCTCAGGTTGGTTGTTCCCTGGTAGCGTTGACAGCAATCATCGTTGCATACGTCCATTTCGAGTTTTTCATGCTTTTGTTCAACATTGGCTAATAGCCACGAACGGGCAGTAATAGTCTGTGCCTGGATTAGTGCATTAGGGCATTTAGCGCTCATCTCCGATGTTGCAACGCACGCCAGATAATGTTCTAAAGGTAATTTGTTTATCATAACAAGGGTATCGTCTACTATCTTTAAAATGACAGTATCGGGTAGAAAGACGCTTATCTTCTTTTGCCAATGAAAACCGCGACCCGTAATTATTGGGTCAACTTTTAGACCATCTTTTTCAGAGATCTCATTTTTTTTTTCTTGTGGAGATAACTCAATCGAGCCTGTAACATTTAAAATGGTCTTTTTGAATTTTATAACAATCTTACCGTTTTCCAGAATAAGATTAACAGAGGTATTAGCCTGAATCTCTTCTTTATGATTATCAGAAACAAGAGTATAATTTACATCCGTCGGAGTCTTTAAATTAAGAGCGGTTTGCTTATCCTGTGGAAGGATGATTCCAACCCTGATTTGCGGTTCCTGGTTGGGAATTGTATTTGGTTTTAACATTTCATTAACGGTTTTCTTCCCGGTTTAAAAATGCGTCAATGGCAGCACCCAGAGCAGGTGCTTCGCGCAAGTTGGACGTCATCAAAATCTTATCAAGATCAAAATAATACTTTTTCACATCGTCACTAAGTTTAGAATTAGAACTTATTAATTCAAATAAATTTTCCTTCATCGGTTCAAAAAGGATTTCAGTCCCTGTCTCAGATCTGAGTAAATCCCCGAGTCTTTGTCCAATAATAATTTTATCGAAAACTTTGCCGATGCGCCCATGCGACTTTGATAATTGCTCTTTCTCGGGATTAATAAATTCGAAATCATTTTGCCAGCCAATGTTGAGTGTCGTAATTCGAGAGAAAATTAGCTTAGCCAAGTTTTCAACAACACGGTTAAATGTTTTTATCGCTGCTTGCCCGCCGGCCAGGGCCATCTCTGCGATTTGAAGGGGGTATATATTGTTTTTAATGAGGTCACTTATTTCTCGGCCACTAAATTCAGCGTAAATACTTTGAATTCCGCCTGCTGAACAATAACGTTCAACCGACCGACCAGCGTCGGATTTTAATTCCCAGCTTTTAGCCATCCACACTTTTACGGTATCAAATGGATAAAGAAGGTTATCTAGTTTCAGGGCATCTGCAACCCCGGTGCCGCCGCCAAGATAATATCCATTTTCAATATTCTTAAATGCACCCTTTTGAGCATAGTTTTCGCCAACCCCACAATAGTCAGCGTCGCTGCCCAAATGTGCAATAGGAGCAGCTAAATCTATTCCCATTGCTTGCAGCCGTTCTTCCAACAAGCTGCAATAATTAGGCATGCGTGGACCATTTGCCACGACGTCAATACCGCGCATATCCGCAGTTTTTAAACCTGGCATACCAATACCGAGCAACAATGGTTTTTTATCTGTCTGATTGAAAACGTCCTTTATTGCAAGGGCACAAGCCTCGACATACACCGTTTCCATTTGCAGCTCGTCCTCTGTTGTTGAAGAGAATGACTCACCTCTGGCCCTTAATTGTTCATTGATATCAACGGGTTTAAATGCTGGCAAAAAACGAGGAATGTCTTCGTATTTTTTTTCAGAGTTTAATGCACCAAGGGCGAAACTATTTTCTTCAGGGTTATAGATAGTCTCCCAAACACTGACTTTTGTTGCCCCGCCATCTATTCCCAGAAGTGTAAAATTATTCATATTTTTTCATCTTCTTCAAACTCCGATCTTACAAAGAAGTTTGTTCCTAAGAAGCTTAATCAATCAACTCTTATTTAGTTCTATCCGGCGTAAAATAGCTTCTTTACGCATATAGTCTTTAGCCTCATCATTGCGGTCTACGGTAAGCTGGTCAATACTGTGATCGGTGCCACCAGAGTGCCGAATAACTTCATAAATAGCATCCCACACACGCCCTATTCTATGCTGCTCGCTTATTTTTAGCACCATTCCATAATCTTCACCATAATTGCGGCAATACGGTTCCTCGTTTACACTAAAACCGATCTGGCAAATTAGCTCTATGGGAATCGAGCGGGGAGCTCCGGCACCATTTATTCTGAGCAGATTATTGCGTCCATTATCTTCCGTCCACTCATCATGTGTGATAACTGGAAGTTCTTCCATTCTTGAAAGCGAACCGTCAGCCTTCTTTTCCCATAGCTCATATGAACCAATTACCATTGCAATATTAGGATCCTCCTCATAAACAGCTAGAATTTTTTCTACCGCATCAGCTTTCAGACGATCGTCAGAATCCAGCTGCACATAGTATTTACCTTTTGCTTCCTGCGCCCCCATGTTTAAACATAGTCCCAGGTTATTAATAGCATAAGTAAGCAGTCGTACCGCCGGTTTATGTTTGTTATATTTATTGCCACCAGGCATGTAAGCTTTAACCGCATTATTTGTTAGATCGGCAGCTCCGCCGTTTACCACAATTATAATCTCAATATCCTGAACAGTCTGTGATTGCACCGATTCGATTGCTGATGCTATGAATTCAGGTCGATTATTAACCGGAATTATAATTGAAGCTTTTAATTCACTGTCCTTCTTTTCAGGTCTTGGTCTATAATATTGGCCGCTTTCAAGGTAAGCTCCCAGCGCTTTTAAATGTGATGATAGAACTGCTTCAGCTTCAAGCTGGCTCTCTTTGCTTGCCAACAGGTAGTCGAAAACATTCTGGCTTGCCCCTTCGCTTTCAACTGTATACAGTGATCCTGCATAACGGTTGGCAATATGAATAATCTCCCCTTGTTGGGAAAGTTTTAAACGAAGGTCGTAGAGCGTATTAAATTTTAAATTTTCGTTGGCATAACCAATTTTTTTTAGAGCTGCTACAGGAATAAAATAGATTTTTCCAAAATCCTGGTTATCGCGCACTCTTCCTATATGATGCTTTAGCAGATGTATTTCACTTGTGCTGTCGTTTTGAGTGATTTCATAATCCGCATATACCATTCCCGGGTTTTTACTCCTGCTACATGCCAGATTAAATAACTCAAGCGTACCGCTTTTTAGGGAAATACTGTTCACCCTGTTATCAATTAATAAAATATATTCACGAGTTGCTCTTTTGAAGGCCAGGTTAAGCAGAGCCCCAAAGCTTTTTTCTTTACTGACATTCAATACTTTGGCGCCTTTGTTGAAGTCATGCAGTTTTCTGTCTGTTGTATTAACGATAATAATTTCAAGATCGCTAATTTGCAGGTTCGCTATTGATTGCAGCGAATTCTGAAAGGCATGATTATCATGATTCTCATCTCTGCAAAAAATTATGATTGATGTGTGCAAATCCAATTATGATTCTCCCTTGTCTGCAATTGTGATTGAGCGGGTAAAATATGTCTAATTTAAAAAATTAATACAATAAATACTTCTTTCTAATTATTAAGAAGTCATCAAAATCCTGCTGCCATTGATTCTGCATTTGAATAACACTTTTTCCTGTTGTCAGGCCTCCATAGACGTCAGAACTGCCCAATACACGATTAAAGGTATTTATTCTGCCATTCTTGCTATACAAATCCTGCTTAGGATAAAGATCCATCAAGGTTTTTAAAATATGCAATCCAGCAATAAATGGTCTGTAAATTTCTTTATTGGTTATATGGATTTGAACTCCATGACATATTTCCCCCTTATAAGACGAATAATAGGGTTTGTAATGCGCCGGGCTGAAATGCAGTCCCGCCAATTTAAGGGAATTTAAACTATCGGCAAGCAGGTGTGCATTTATCCAGGGTGCCCCGATATATTCAAAAGGGGCGGTGTAACCGACACCAATATTAACCGTGTGCAACTCACCAATAATTCCTGTTAGTGGAAGGAATAATGTAGTATGCCAATGCTGTACATGGGGTGATGTAGGAATCCAGGGTAGTTTTGTTTCATCCCAAAACATGGAACGCTGCCAATTCAGCAAAGGGATAACAGTTAATTTCGCATCCAATTTGTTTTGACTATTATGCATCAAAGCAATTTCACCTATTGTCATTGCATGACGATATGGTATTTCAAAATATCCAACAAAAGATTGATATTCTTTTTTCAAAATGTTGCCTTCAACAGCCACTCCACCCAAAGGATTGGGTCTGTCTAAAATAATAACCTGTACATTGTTTTCCGCTGCAGCCTCTATGATCATTCCGAGAGATGAAATATATGTATAACCTCTAACACCCACATCCTGAATATCGAAAATGATAACATCAACAGACTGCAACATTTCCGCTGTCGGCTTTTTTACACTCCCATATAAACTGTAAACAGGCAAACCCGTAATCGCATCTTTAAAATCAGGTATTTTCTGCCCTCCGGAAATTTCGCCCCGGATTCCATGCTCAACGCCGAAAAGAGTTGTCAGCTTAATGAGTGGATGTTGATAAAAAATATCAACAGTAGAATTAAAATTGCGGTCCACTCCGCTGGGATTCGTCACCAATCCCACGCGTTTGTTTTGGACAAGATGAACATAGTTCTGCAGAAAATTTTCCAGTCCGCTTTGCACTATTTCCATGGAATCTGAAATTATAGTTTCAGATATCAGCTTTCCAGGATTAATTTTTGATGACTGGGCGCTTATGCCACCGAAAAAGAAAATAATGAGTCCAATTATATATTTCATGATTGATAAGATTTGATTTTAGTAAGAATTATAAAAATTATTTAAAAATCAGCTAAAATTCAAACTTTGTTACTAGGAATGCGTAGATCGTTGTGCTTAAAAAAATAATGAATTATATCAATCATTTTACTAAATTACTCGCTTGCAAATTTGAAAATGGATGGAAAAAATGTTCTCAAAATCCGTATTCTTCGGGGTTTTAATTTTATGTTTTACTATGAGTGGCATCACGGCAAAAGAATTTAACCTGGCTCAAATATTAACATTGGCAGAAAAACAGAGTAAGGATTTACAATTAGCTAAGTCAGAACTGGAAATGGCTACTACCAGAATTGATGAAGCCTGGGCATTAGCTTTGCCCACTCTTTCAGCAGATCTGAACTACAACAAAAATCTAAAGGACCAGATTTTTTACGCAACAATTCCGGACATTGTCACGGGTGAACCTACTATTCAGAAATTCGATTTCTCATTTGAGAATGAATTTTCTGCTACTGCCGAATTAAAACAAACACTTTACAGTTTCGGAAAAGTTGGTAAAGCCCTGGAAATAGCCTATCAATATGAAGATTTTGCCAAAAGGAATTTTCAATTCCAAAAACAGAATATCCTGATAAATACAAAAATCAGTTTCTATAATGCTGTGCTGGCCAAGAAGGTTTTTGAGCTTACTTTAGATTCTGAGTCCAGTGCCCGGGATAACTATAACGAAATAAAGAACAGATATGAAAGCGGGGCGGCTTCAGAATTTGAATTGCTGCAGGCAGAGGTAAGGTGGCGCAACGCTGTTCCTCAAACTATTGCCTCAAAAAAGAATACGAGCTAGCTCTTAATAAATTAAAATCAATTATTAACATACCCCTAAAAGAAGAAATTGATTTAAGCGGTTCATTGGATAGTCTTCCTTTATTTCCACAAAACATCAATGTCGATGAGGTCCTCAATAGCCGAGATGATTACCAGGCTATGCTGCTGGAAGCGGGCATGCGTGATAATAACGTTTCGTTGGAATTTGCTAATCACCTCCCGTCATTAAAAGGCAGGTTCTCATATCTTTTTTCAGCTCAATCTGATGAATTCTCAATTGAAAATGATTTTGATAACTACGTCATTGGTGTAACATTGACAATTCCCATTTACTCCGGAGGTAATACTTCAGCGCAAGTTCAAAAGGCACGTATTGAATTATACCAGGCTCAAACGCGTATTGCTCAGGCCAAAGATAAAATTGAAATGGATTTAAATAATGTTGCGCTGAGTTTGAAGGAAGCGGATCAACGAATAATAGCATCAGAAAAAAATATTTCTGCCGCAGAAAGAGCTTACGAAATAGCTGAAGCAAGGGCCAATAATGGTTTAGCAACGCAGTTGGAACTCAAGGATAGTCGGCTTTTTCTGGACCAGGCCCGCTTAAATGATTTAAAAGCCCGTTTTGATTTTCTAAAGGCATACTACCAATGGCAGTTAACAACGGGAAGCCGGCTGGAAGAATATTAAATAACCAGTCACAAGCAGAAGAAAATTTTGGAGAATAAAATGAAAAAGATATTAACAGCTCTCATCCTGTTCGCTAGCCTGGCATTGATAAATGGCTGCTCGCAGGAAGGAAATGCTGAAACAACAAAAATACCTGTTAAACGGGGTACTGCGGTGTCTGTAAAATTATTGAAAAGTGAGACCTTTCGTGAATATTTAAATCTAACCGGTGTTGTTAAAGCAAGCAGCCAAGTGCAATTAGTTGCTGAAGAATCAGGAATACTGGTCAAGGTTATTAAGGATAAGGGTTCCTATGTTAGGAAAGGTGAGATATTAGGCTTAATTGAAAATAAAGTTACCAAGGCCGCTTCGGATCAAGCTTTTGCAGGCTTTAAACAAGCAGAGATTAATTTCAAAAGCAGCAAAATTTTGTATGATAAAAAAGCTATCTCCGAAAATGAATATTTGACTTCAGAATTAACAAAAGATGCAGCTAAAGCGGCGTATGACCTGGCAAACGCACGAAATCAGAAGTTAACTGTAAAAGCTCCTATAAAGGGTTACGTTAATGAACGCTATGTGGATCTTGGTGGTTATATAGCCCCGTCAGCGCCACTGTTTGAAATTATAGACAATAATATCCTGAAAGTAAGAATTGGTGTAGCAGAACGTTTTATTAGCTATGTAAAGACAGGCTCTGAGGTATTACTCTCTTTTGACTCTTTTCCGGATTTAGTTATAAACAGTAAAATCAGTTTTGTAGCAAAAAGTGTTGATCCTGAGAATCGAACCTTTGGAGTCGAAACAGAATTTAAAAATCCTGGCATGCTGGCCGCTGAAATGATATCAAATGTCCGTTTATTAAAGCAAAATCATGAAAACAGTATCATTGTTCCTATTGACGCAGTGATTGATTCAGAAGCAGGACGTTATGTGTTTGTGGAGAAAAACGAAATAGCGCATAAGAAAAAGGTATCTGTTGAAGCTATTCAAGGTGAAAATGTGTTGGTGAATGGACTTCAAGCTGGCAATAATTTGATTGTTGCCGGTCAGCGTTCTTTAAGTAATGGTGATACTCTCTATGTAGTAAAATAGCTATGCTATGGCGAATTTAAAAGGTGAAAAATGAAAATCACAAATATCAGTTTAAAATATAAAACCAGTGTTTATGTACTCCTCGTAATCCTGATAATTTCAGGACTTATTTCTTATCTTAGCTTGCCCAGGGAATCTTTTCCATCCATTGAACAGCCATTTGTTTTTGTCGCTGTTTCTTATGCCGGTGTTTCACCTGAAGATATGGAAACTCTTGTTGCTAATCCTATTGAAAAAAAGTTAAAAGAGATTACAAAAGTAAAAAAAATCACTTCCGGTTCATTAGAAGGATTTACAAATATTACCGTGGAATTTGAACCTGATATTGAAATTGATGAAGCCGTTAGAAAAGTGCGCGAAAAGGTTGATCAGTCTAAACCTGATTTACCTAATGACATAGATGAACCCATGGTGCAGGAATTTAATTTTGAAAACTTTCCTATTATGATGGTTTCAATTATGGGAAATCAATCGCTGGTGCGTTTAAAGAACATTGCCGAAGATTTACAGGATAAATTCGAAACAATCTCGGGTGTACTGGAGGTAAATATTTCGGGCGGATTGGAAAGAGAAGTTAAAGTTAACCTGAATCCAAGGCGTCTGCAATTATACAATATTGGCACAAAAGATATAAATGATGCTATTCGCAATGAAAACATTACCACGCCCGGAGGATCAGTTGAAGGGGGTGGTTTAAAGTATTCACTGCGCATACCCGGTGAGTTTGAAAAAGTAACAGAGATGGATGATATCGTCGTAAAAGAGGTGAATGGTCAACCTATTTATTTGCGTGATCTGGCAACAATTCAATTCGGTTTCAAGGAACAGGAAAGTTATTCGCGTTTAAATGGTAAACCAACAGTTACCTTATCCATCTTAAAACGCAGCGGTGAAAATATTATCCGCATTGCTGATGAGGTAAAAGCAATCCTCGAAGTAGAGTCAAAAAAATTCCCGGCGCAAACCGAATATGTGATAAGTAATGATCAATCAAAAGATATAAAAAGTATGGTCAATGACCTGGAGAATAATATCATTTCTGGCTTACTTCTTGTGATTTTCGTTCTTTACTTTTTTATGGGTGCCCGCAATGGTGTTTTAGTTGGTATAGCTATCCCCATTTCAATGCTGATATCTTTTATTGTCATAAATGCTTTGGGTTATACACTTAATATGATGGTGCTATTTAGTTTAATCCTGGCCCTTGGAATGCTGGTTGATAATGCTATTGTAATTGTTGAGAATATTTACCGGCATCACCAGGAAGGCAAAAGCTTGATGCAGGCGGCTCGCGATGGGACGGGTGAAGTGGGTATGGCTGTTGTAACCTCTACGATTACCACATTAGGTGCTTTTGCACCACTAGTATTCTGGGATAGTCTGATTGGCGAATTTATGAAGTTCTTGCCAATAACATTAATTATAACCCTGGCCTCCTCTTTGTTGGTGGGACTTGTTTTTAATCCGGTTATTTCATCTTCATTTTTGAAGCTGGATGAAAAAATGACACGGTTGCCGGGAGATAAGTTCCTGCAATGGCTGATACCACAATATGAAAAAACACTTACCTTTGCATTAAATAAAAGGCTGCTAACTTCATTTATAGCCGTTGGTGGTTTTATTTTTATGTTTATTTTCTTTCTGTTCTTTAATAGCGGGATTGAATTTTTCCCCGATCAGGAGCCACGATCAGCATTAATAAAAATTGATCTTGCAAATGGTTCACGAGTGGAAATCTCGGATAATATTGTAAAGCAGGTTGAGGAGCGCATTAAAGGCACAGGGGATATGAAATATTATGTGGCTGATGTTGGAAACCAGGTAGATCAGAATGATATGAGCGGAGGAGGAGCCGGTACTCCTCATAAATCACAGGTGACCGTTGAGTTTGTAGATAAATATTTAAGAGAACAGAGTTCTACGCAATCTCTAATTGCTGTAGGAGAAAAAGTTAAAGGTATTCCGGGAGCCCAAATAGATGTTACCAAGCCTCCGGATGGCCCGCCAACAGGAAATCCGGTTGAGATTCAGATAAAAGGTGAGATGTTTGAAGTCCTGGATAAAATTTCAACAGAAATGCAGAAAAAAGTTAAAAATGTAAAAGGTCTGGTTAAGCTGAAAGATAATTATGAACGCGGAAAGCCGGAAATAACGGTCAGGATTGATCGTGAAAAAGCAGCCTTGTTTGG
>CAVRRG010000020.1:0-16123 GCA_963723365.1 Calditrichota bacterium
TGCCAGCGTTGGCGTCTCGACGTCGGCGCCCTTCCCGATCCACTCCCGGACCCGTTCGGCGCTCCCGGCCAGGGCCGCCACCACCAGACCAGCACCCTTGGCGTCCTCGGGATCAGCTCCCCGTCGCCAACAACAGCTCCTGGATCTCCTGATGGCCTGTCAAGACGGTGGCTGCGATCGGCCGCAAACCCGAGCGAGTCGGTCGATTCGGATTCGCCGCGGCCCTCTTCCAAGACACGCCGCAGCCGCTGCCGGAGGGTCCCCTTCGCGCACAGAAGCAGGCGGACGATTTCGACCCGATCTGCCAGGATGGCGAGGATCAACGCCGTTTCTCCGGCGCGGTTGCGAAACTCCGGCATCATTCCGGCCCTCAGGAAACGCTCGACGATCTCCAGATCGCCGTTCCTCACCCCATCAAGGAAAGAGTCCCGAGTGTAGGCGATGCCCTGCTTCTCGAGCCAGCTTCGGTGGGGTTTGCGACTGAGGATGTTCAGGACGAAGCCGGCGATAGTGGCGATGGCGGCGATGGCGGCAAGGATGCTGAGGTCGATGACGAGGCTGGGTACGGGATTCATGACGGCCCCCTCGAAGAACAAGATCCCAAGGAAACGAAAAAATAAATATGGAAAAAGCGCGGTGTAAAATTCCTTCGCCATCATGACATTCAGCTTTGGATTTGTAGCCTAAAATATTATCAGCACTATCTACTAAAATAAGACGTTCATTTTCAAATGATACTATGTTTCTGTTGTCATTCATACTGTTTATTATCTCCCTTATTCTTCAGGATCCTGGCCCATGCGTGCAATCATATCGAATATGAGTTGCAAATGACGGGCATGAAGCTCTTTAATTTTTATATATATGTCATCACTATTTAAAGAGTCTATCGTTTCAAAATCTTTTTCCATCTCTTTCAGAGAGAAAGTCATATCTTCGGTAAACATTTTCTTTTCAAAAGAAGCTTCCAGTACCTGCAAATTAGAACGGGTTGTTATATTAAACTCAGCAGATAAATAATTTGCCAGTAAAGAAAATATTGCCTTAAAGCATATTTTAAATTGCAGGATGCTTTCTTTCCTAATTTCATCCGTTTGCGGTTCTGTGAGTAAAAAGTGCAGACGATAAAGAGTAGCCTTAATTTTACCAGCCTCAATTATATTCTCCGTCATACTAAATCTTCCTTTATATAATTTTAGTGACAATAGTTTGATAACCGGCAGCTTTAATAGCCTCTGAAACAGTGTGCTGCTTTTCAGGGCATAAAGCAATCATCGCCCCACCACCGCCTCCTCCGGTAAGCTTAGCACCTAATGCACCATTTTTACGGGATATTTCGATAAGCTTTTCCAACTCTATTGATGATACCTGCAATGCATTGAGGTAGCCATGGTTAATATTCATCAGTTCCCCCAGTTTTTCAAAGTTTGCCGTTTTGATCGCATTTTCTGCCTTGAGGGTTAACGCATTAATTTCATCAAAAATTTTTTCATACATTTTTTTATCCTTGTGCCAGGCTTTGCGCACGCGACCTACCATTTCCACTGTCAAACCGGGGGTTTTTGTCAATCCGATTACAATTGGAATGGGCTCGCGAGCTTTAATACTGGTCATCAAAGGTGGATCGCCCTTTTTAAATTTTATAAAAGTACCATAGGTAGCCAGGGTATTATCAAGTCCGGAAGCCGTTCCATGCATAATATTTTCCGATTTAAAAGAAAGTTCAGCAACACGTTTATCAGAAAGATTTAAATTATAACATTCTGATAGGGCACGTATCAGGCAAACAGCCAAAGCCGCTGAACCACCCAATCCCATTGCTTTGGGAATATTAGGATACACTTCTACCTTCATATTTTGATCCAACAGTTCCAGTTCTTTTAAAATCAAAGTTAGCGATTTATAAAGTGTATTTGTGTTATGTGCAGTGTTTTTAACTATTTCATTAATTCCCCAGGATTTTATTTGAAGATGAAATCCTGAAGTATTGGTTTTAGATACCCGGGCCTGCATAGCAAGGGAAACAGGAGCCGCAAGGGCATGGCTTCCGTATACCACAGCATGTTCACCCATAAGAATTATTTTTCCGAAAGCACCGGATAATTTATTTTTATCCTCCTTGAGCGACTGTTTATGTATACCTTCAATTATTTCTTTAGCTTTCCAGATTTTTATTTCACCGCTGGCAATTAATTTGTCAACAACTTCAGCTTGTATTTCAACAGACGCTCCGGCACTGCTGGCAACACTTCGGGCATGCAGCTTCATGTGCCCGGATTGAATGCCTTTGGTTACAAGTGCACGTATAGCACCCAAATTCTGGGCTAATCCAACAGCACCAATTAACTCCGCCAGCTCATTCGATGATTTTATACCCAACAGACGATGGGCAATGCCCACTGCCGGATTACTTTGCAGCGATCCGCCAACAATACCCACGCGAATAGGTACTTCAATTTCTCCAACAAGGTCACCCGCTTCATTTTTTTCCCATTTTGTTAGCGCTTTATAGTGCCCATCACGCGCAGCATAGGCGTGTGCAGCAGCTTCAGCTGCCCGCCAGTCGTTGCCAGTAGCAATAATAAGAGCATCAATTCCATTCATTATACCCTTATTATGTGTAGCCGCTCTATAGGGATCATGCAGGGCAAAATCATTGGCTAAAATGATATTATCTCGCACTTCAACGCCTGAAAAATCATCGCTATCCAGCAATTCAACTGGAATTACACAGCTTGTTTTAACAATGGATTTGTCAGCCAGGTTTGACAAAATCCGTAACAGAACTTTTGCACCGCTAATTTTTTCGATAACAGGGGCTATAGCTTCACACATGCTGTTAACCATGTTTGCACCCATGGCATCCTGAACATTTACGTGCAAGTGTACAATTACCATTTGTTTGTTATGAGATTCAATGGGCCGCACTTCAAGATCGTAAGCTCCACCGCCACGGTTTAACATTTTAGGATGAAGATCATTGGCAGTCTTTAAAATATCATTTTTATGGCCCACTATTATATTTTTCACATCTTCAATGTTGTCAACATCAAGCAATTGCAGCTGCCCAATTAAAACAGGATCACTACTCACGCTTTTAAAGCCACCTGCTTTGCCAACTAATTTGGCTATAGAACTCACAGCAGCCACAATCGATGGTTCTTCAACAACCATAGGCACAATATATTCTTTTTTATTTACCAGGAAGTTTAAACCCAGTCCCAGCGGCAGACCGAAAACGGAAACAACATTCTCAATCATTTTATCTGCCTGCGAAAGCGATAATAATGCACTGTTATTTTTGAGTAAGATATAATCAGAGTCATTTAACAAACCCTCCTGGTTTAAGGCCTTTAAGCGATCCTGAATTGTTTTTTTGTAAAAACCTGATATGCGTGAACCTGACATTAATTTCCCCGGATCTTATCCGCTATCTTCACATTTAAACATTGAAAGCCTGCTGCCTGCACAGCATTCTCAATTTTTCCTATTTGAACAGGTGATTCTGCAAAAGCAACGCCTATATCTCCGCTGCCGGCTCCACTTGGTTTATAAACCCCCAGGTTCTGTTGCACAATCCCGGCAATTTTTTGATGCACTTGCGATATTATGGGCATGCCGCTGTTTTTACCAAGCATATCCATTTGAGTGTGATATGTTTTAACAGCATTCATAAATCCAAAAAGGTTTTTTGCTGCATAACTTTCGCAACCTTCCATAGAAGTTGCCTGCAATTCGTTCATCAACTCCTCATATAGCTTAGGTCTTTCTGTTTTCAATTGATTAACGCCGTAAACCATTTTACGGGTTGATTCTGATGAACCGGTGAAAATCGTAGACATGGGCAATTCGGGCCAGGGCTCTAAAATCTCAGGAAGAATGGCCTCACCATCATTATTTAAAGCGGCTTTGTATTGCAATACAGCACCATATGAACTTGCTGCAATATCGATCCCACTGCCAAGATTACCCTGTGCTTTCTTGTGCGCTGCCAGGGAAAGACGGAAAAGTAAATGTCTGTTCTTTTCTTTTTTTATATCAATGGCTGCTAATTTAAAAATGGCTTTTACCAGGGCAACTGTCAATGCTGCACTGGAACCAAAACCCAATTTTGAGGATAGTTCTTTAGAATAGAATGATTCCGTATTTATATCAATTTTAATAGCACGGTCTTTAAAATCAACGTCAATATTCTGTAAACAAAATTCAAATGTGTTTTTAAAAAAAACCAGTTTCTCACGCGTTTGTTTATCAAGTTCAGTAGCGAAAATTAATTTTTTATTTTCAATTTCAAATGGAATTTGATTGATGTTAATGGAAGATGCCGAAAAAAAGTTTTCATTTACTGATTTTTCGATTGTCACAACAGCATCTCTGTCAACAGCGCAAACCAATGCAGGTGCGCCTTCAAGAACAGCATATTCACCAATAAGAATTAATTTACCAGGGGCTTTTTCCCTAATTACCACTTGTTTCCTCCAAAACAATGGCATCGGGGCCTATACCCGACTCAATTATTTTTTTTACCCCGGGTTCTTCTTGTAATAAAGAATTTACAGAGTCCGTGTATTCTGTGGGACAAATGGCTTTGAGTTGCGGACCGGCATCAATCGTAAAAAATACCGGTATGCCGGAAGCTCGTAGAGAGCGGATTTTATGAATAAGATTTACAGTGCTGCCATTCCAATATAACAGACCGGGATTACTGGCCAGTGCCAGGGCATGCATTTTCAGACAACTAAACTCGGAAACATCTGCCATTTTTGTGAAATCCTTATTTTCGATGGCTATTCTCATCTCTTCCATATCCGGCACAGATGATTCCACCCATGGTTGATAATATGGTGAGGATAATCTTGAGGATTCCATGCCATCCGTTGATCCGGTTTTCTTTTTCTCTTCCGACGTAATGGCAATTAACACTGTTAAATCCCAGTATTTTTGGGGCTTAAGCTGAAAAGCTGCCGCATCGGAGCCATCGGCTTTTTCTCCTAATTTCATTTCGACAAATCCACCAAAAATAGAGCGGGCTGCTGAGCCCGAGCCAAGACGCGCCAATTCAGAGAGCTGGGTGTTTGATAAATCCAAATTGAGCCCTTTACTTGCAGCCAGTGCCAAACAGGCAAAAGATGAAGCTGATGACGCCAATCCTGCTGATGTTGGAAAATTATTTGTACTTGTTACAAGAGCTTTTAGGCTGCTGCCGGCCCTGCTGCGCACAATATCCATAAAAGAAGATAAACGCTGTAAATCTTTGTCCACTGCCTGCTGGCCATTTAAAATCAATTCATCATTGCTGATGGATTGATCAATAGTTACCTCAGTTTCTGTAAAAAGCGAATCCAGCGTGATTGAAATAGAGGCGACTGCAGGAAGATTTAATGCTACATTCCTTTTTCCCCAATACTTTACCAATGCTATATTTGAATGCGCACGGGCTTTAATTTTTTTCATTCGTATTCCATTTTTAATGTGGGAATTTACTCAGCTTCTTGTTAAATTACAAAACTCAAAATCTTCTATTGGAGCACAACATGGCACAGAATTTAATTGAAAAAATCACACAAAAAGTATGCCTGGATCTAGCGCAGGGACATAAGGTTAAATCCGGTGAATTTGTAACAATACAACCTTCATTTGTAATGACACATGACAATACATCCGCTGTCATTCCCAAGTTTGTAAATATTGGAGCAAAAAAGGTTGCTAATCCACGGCAATTGGTTTTCACACTTGATCATAATGTTCAGGATACGGGTGAAAAGAACCTGGCCAAATATAAGAAGATTGAGCAATTTGCTGCAGATATGGATATTGATTTTTATCCGGCAGGACATGGAATCGGCCACCAGATAATGTGTGAGGAAGGCTATGCCTGGCCCGGAAATTTTGTAGTAGCTTCTGACAGTCACTCCAATATGTATGGTGGGTTAGGATGCCTGGGAACACCGATTGTGCGAACAGATGCAGCTGCGGTTTGGGCAACGGGAAAAACATGGTGGCAAATCCCGCCGGTGACTAAAGTAGAGCTTACGGGCACCTTGCCAAAAAATGTAACCGGCAAAGACATCATTATTACACTGGCCGGGTTCTTTAATAATGATGAAGTTCTCAATCACGCTCTTGAATTTTACGGCGATGGTATTACGCAACTCTCCATTGATCAGCGCTTAAGTATTGCTAATATGAGTACAGAGTGGGGGGCACTTGTCGCTCTTTTCCCTATTGATGACACCACAATAAAATGGCTCGAAAATCGAATGGAAAAAATTGGCGCATCGCACCCCAGAATTACAAAACAAAAAATTGAACATTTAAAAACAAATAGTCTAAAAGCAGATGCGGCTGCTTATTATCTGAAACATATAATTCTTGATCTCTCCACTGTTTCCAGCCATGTTTCAGGTCCAAATTCTGTAAAAGACATGACCTCAGCTTTTGAATTATCCAAACAGAATATTAAAATTGATAAAGCCTACCTTGTTTCTTGTGTCAACAGCCGGGTTGAAGATATTAAACAAGCAGCGGAAATTGTAAAAGGCAGGAAAGTCGCTGAAGGAGTCGAATTTTATGTGGGAGCCGCTTCTAAGGAAGTACAAGAGGATTGTGAAAAAGCAGGTTATTGGCAAATATTATTAGAGGCTGGTGCTATTGCCTTACCGCCGGGCTGCGGACCCTGTATTGGTTTAGGAAAGGGCT
This sequence comes from Calditrichota bacterium, assembly GCA_963723365.1. Taxonomy (GTDB): domain Bacteria; phylum Calditrichota; class Calditrichia; order Calditrichales; family J004; genus CAVRRG01. Next base: position 6,700 of record CAVRRG010000020.1, read on the forward strand.
TACTTGAAGACGATGAAGTAGGTATATCCGCTACCAACAGGAACTTTAAAGGACGTATGGGCTCTCCCAAAGCACAGGCCTACCTGGCTTCGCCGGCAGTAGTTGCAGCGTCTGCCATCGCAGGTAAAATTACCCAGATCAATTCACAGGACACAACGTCTTTGAATGCAAAAATCATCGAAAATGATAACGTAGAAGAAAAAACAGCAGCGACTATTCTTGACGGTTTTCCCTCAATGATCTCGGGTCGCGCTGTCTTATGCCCGGCAGATAACATTAACACTGATGGAATATATCCGGGCAAATACACTTACCGCGAAGATTTGAGCAAAAAAGAGATGGCTGATGTAGTTATGGAAAATTATGATCCCGATTTTCAAAAGCTGGCCCGGGATAAAGATATTTTGTTAGCAGGATATAATTTTGGAACGGGCAGTTCGCGAGAACAAGCAGCAACCGCACTTAAATATTTTGGGATCCAATTAGTTATTGCGGGCTCTTACAGCCAAACATATAAACGCAACGCTATCAATAATGGCTTTTTACTTTTCGAATGCCCGGAGCTTATTGATGATTTAGTTTCTCAATTTGGAAAAGACTTCACTACAAAAGTCTTAAAAGGTAGCATAGAGATAAAACTGGCGGATAATAAAATTCTCTTTAATAACACATCGTATAATTTTAATATGCCCGGACCAATTGCCCAGGAGCTTATATTAAAAGATGGTTTAGAAAATTGGGTTAAAGCGAATCTATAATCTTATTTCCCAATTCCTACTGTTTAAGTCTGCGCGAGCGTTAAAAATAGGGTTTGTCATTCTCGTGCCTATCCACCTCTGGTGGGTAAACGAGGATCCAGTCTATGATCACAAAAGTAACAACTGGATTCCAGCTTTCGCTGGAGCGACACAAGGGGAAGGCTGGAATCACAACGGGTTTGTCATTCTCGTGCAAACGAGAATCTAGTCTATGCTCATCAAGAGTAACCACTGGATTCCAGCTTTCGCTGGAATGACACTAAAGGGAAGAATTGGAATCACACATAGGTTTGTCATTCTCGTGTAAACGAGAATCCAGGCTATGCTAAGCAAGAGTAACCACTGGATTCCAGCTTTCGCTGGAATGACACATAGGGGAAGGCTGGAATCACAATGGGTTTGTCATTCTCGTGCAAACGAGAATCCAGGCTATGCTCATCAAGAGTAACAACTGGATTCCAGCTTTCGCTGGAATGACACAAGGGGAAACTGGGATTATTCCAAGGCTGTAAATTGATCGGATAGATCCAACCATTGATGGTTTTCATTTTCGATTATTGTTATTTTCCATTCACGTTTCCATGTTTTTAGCTGTTTCTCACGATTAATCGCATCCCAGACATAATTATACTTTTCATAATAAACTAACTGTGTTAATGAATATGTTTTTGTAAACCCTTCTACTTTTTTGTTTTTATGTTCATAAATGCGGCGGATTATATTGTTGGTCATCCCAATATAAAGGGTACCGTTTCTTTTATTAGTCATAATATAGACATAATAGGCCTTATGCATAAGCTAACGTAGGGAATATTTCTTTTTGTGACAATATTTTCGGTGGGTATTCGCAGTTTTTAATATCATTCCCGAATGTTGTTTTCTGTTTACAATCCCGCTTTGGGCAAATCCGAGTTGTAGGATTTAATGTTGGCACTGGATTCCAGCTTTCGCTAGAATGACACATAGGGGAAGGCTGGAATCACAACGGGTTTGTCATTCTCGTGTAAACGAGAATCTAGTCTATGCTCATCAAGAGTAACTGCTGGATTCCAGCTTTCGCTGGAATGACACTAAAGGGAAGAATTGAATGACACTATATTTGTCATTCTCGTGCAAACGAGAATCTAGTCTATACTCATCAAGAGTAACCACTAGATTCCAGCTTTCGCTGGAGCGACACAAGGAGAATCCAGTGTGATCTGAAATGACACTAACTTTAAGATTCAAGCTGCGCCGTTGCCGAAACAGACGGCCCTTTCTTTAAAATAATGCCGCCTACAACTCTTTTAGAATAATTGCGCAGATCATCAAAAAGCATATAAGCCCAGGGGACTGCTATCAGCGCAACAAAAGTAGAAAACATCATGCCACCTATTATGGTGAGCCCAAGTGGTTTATAGGAAATACCAATCATTTTTGCATTGCCTAAAGCCATGGGTATTAGGCCGCCAATAGTTGTGAAAGCGGTCATCATGATGGGTCTGAATCTCTGGTGTCCGGCACTTACTAGAGCATCAAACCTGGAATGCCCCTCTATCCGTAACCTGTTAACCAAATCAATAAGTACGATAGCATTATTAACTACAATTCCTATCAAAATTATAAAACCAATTTTACTCATTATATCGGAAGGGGTATCTGTTAAAAAAAGCAACCAGTTGGCGCCCACAAATGAAAACGGTACAGCTATTATAACAGACCAGGGTAAAACAAAAGATTCGAACAATACACCCATCAGCAGAAGAACAAAAACGATGGAAAGTATGATCCCAAACAGTTGCGTGTCATTGCTCTCCTGCATTCTGGCAAAACGATCTCCTTTTGTCCAGGAATAGCCGTATGGCATTGTAAATCCGGCCATAGCTTTATCTACTTTTTGATGTATCAATCCAATATTATCCTCGGTTGTATTGGCTTTAACCGCCAGATACGTTTTACCATTTTCACGGTAGATCTGGCCCATACCTTTTTTAACAAAGATAGATGCGACTGACTCTAAAGGAATTTCTCTGCCATTGGTCGAAAAAAATGTAATATTTTTCAGCTGCTGAAGAGTCTCCCTGTCTTCTTTCTGCAATTGAATAAGCATATCAATTTCGCGGTCATCTGTTTGATATTTTGGTAATTGGATTCCGCGCAGGGCGTACATAATGGTATTGGAGATGGTGCGCGGGTTTATACCAAATTTTTGAGCCTGTTCCCTCTTTATTATTAATTGAATTTCATCCTCGCCTTCCTCAGTATCTGTTTCAATACTTAAGATTTCCGGAATAGATTTTAATCTGCGTTCCACTTCTTCAGACAAGGTAATTAATTTTTCAGTATCATCACCGAACAGACTAATGCTTATTGAAGCATCATCACTCTCTCCCCTTCTCCAGGAAGTTCTTACTGTAACGCCGGGAAGCTCAGGTATACGTTTTTTTACATCCGCTAAAGCTTCATCTCTATCCATATGCATGGTATCCGCGATACCGATCATTTCTGCAATGGAATTGCCAATAACGTCATACCAGGCCTGGGCTGGTTCAGGATGCAGAAAAACATTCAGCCGCGCGCTATTATGGCGAAAGCGGGAGTCAATAGTTTTTACGCCGTACCTGTCTGCTTTGGCCAGAACAGTGTCTTCAACCATATTAACAACCCGTTCTGCATCATCCAAAGTATAATTATCTGGTAAATCAAAGCGCAGCCTGAAATCATTAATGTTGCCGTCTCCATCATCTGTTGAAGCAACATCAAAAGTGTATTGCGAACCAAAAAAGAACATTAAAATGATAAAAGTCTCCATTCTATGTCTTAAAGTCCAAGACAATAATTTGCCATATTGGGTATTTACCTTTGTGATAACAGGTGGCTCCTTAACTTCCCGTTTGGATATTATACGTGTTGCTGTTAATGGAATAAATACCATCGCTACCAGCAAAGAGGCAATCAGGGAGATAATTACGGGCATTCCAATTCTTAACATATAAAATTCGAATCCGGCGTCACCACTCATCAGGATCAGGGGCAGGAATACAACAATTGTTGTAAAGGTGGCCATTATTACAGCCAGAGCAACTTCGCTTGTTCCATTGGCTGCGGCATGCAGGTTATCATCGCCCATACTCCTGCGGCGATATATATTCTCCAGGACCACAATAGAATTGTCAACAACCATACCAACAGATATCATTAAACCCATCATTGTAATAAGGTTTAAAGACCAGCCCATAAAATACATAACGGTTAAGCTAACAACCAGCGAAAGGGGTATAGCAAGGTTCAACATCAGAGTCATTCTTAAACGGCGCAAGAAAAAATAAAGAACAAAAAAGGCAAATAGTCCACCCCAAATTCCGGCATTTTGCAGGTTATCAGTTGATTCTTTTATAAAATCACCCTGATTAAAAAGAAAATCGACTTTAAAAGATGCCAGTCTTGGATCTTGTAACAGTTCATCGTTAAACTTCTCTTTGACTGCATCACATAAAGCAACCGTATTAGCCATTGATTCTTTATAGATACCAATTTGTATTGCTGCTTTACCATCGATACGCTGCACCCATGTTTTTTCCGGCACATCATATACAACTTCGGCTATATCACGTAATAGTATATTCGAACCCCTGATAGGGATGTTCCTGACCTCTTCAAGACTGCGAAATTTGCCAACAGACCTGACATAAATTTTTTGGCCGCCATCTTTAATATTTCCCGATGATATGGCAAAATTATCGCTTCTTAAGCTGGTAATAATATCATATAAATTCAGTTTAAATGATTTTACGATATCCTGTTTTACATAAATCTGTATGGATTTTTCATCAGCTCCCCATATTTCTACATTGGCTACACCATCCAATTTCTCAAGAGGTTTTTTAATCAGATTTTCAGTAAAATAATAAGGATCTTCAATTTCTACATCGGGGATTATAGCTATCCACATGATAACATCATCATCATTTGACCATTTACGAATGTACAATCGTTCAACATCATCAGGCAGTTCTGGTCGGACCCTGTCTATTCTATCCTGTAACTGGGAATATGCGAGATCCATATCGGCATCCTGTCTGAATCTTAAAAAAGTCCAGCAGCCCCTGGATTGGCTTCTTGTTTCAACAGACTTAACCCCTTTAATTGTGCGCACTACTTCTTCTATAGGCTGAGCAATAAGTTGTTCAACTTCCTGCGGGCTGGCATTAGGATAAGGAGTCCAAACACCAAGAAATGGCGGTGTAAAGCCGGCTGGCATTAATTCAACAGGTATCGATTGTTTTGCAATAAAGCCTACAACAAGAATTGCAACCAGGGACATTAAAACGGTTACAGGTCTTGTTAAAGATAGTCTTGGCAATAAGCTTATCTTACCAATTAATTTCTTACGGGCCATGATGTCTCCACTAATAAATTTTAAAGATTAATTTCCTGTAAAGCTTCATCTTTATATTCTTTTGCCACTATACTATATACCGTTGGGATAACAACAAGAGTTAATAATGTCGAACTTAATAATCCTACGATGACGGTTATGGCCATCGGGGTTCTTATTTCCGCTCCATCCCCCAATCCTAAAGCCATGGGCAGTAAACCAAGCACAGTTGTGGCCGTTGTCATTAATATGGGTCGCAAACGCGCTTTACCGCCTTCAACAATAGCTGCCATTTTATCCATACCACTATCACGCAGTTGATTGATGTAGTCTACAAGAACAATAGCATTATTTACAACGATTCCCGCTAACATTATTAAGCCCAGGAACACCACAATACTCAAAGGGATATTAAACAAATAAAGAAAAATTACCACACCTATGAGTGCCAACGGAATTGTAAAAATAATTACAAATGGATGAACTAACGATTCAAACTGCGAAGCCATTACGATATATACCAAAAATATGGCCAGGGCAAGCGCCATTAAAAGGCTGTTTAAAGAGGTTTCCATTTCTTTGTTTTGTCCGGCCAACTCAAATGTAAAATCATTGGGCAGATTAAGACCAAGCAGTTCATTATAAATATTTGCATTTACCCTGTTTAAATCAAAACCCGGCAATACATTGGCTGTGATAAGTGCTGTCCTTTGCTGCCCTACTCTTCTAATTTCTGAAGGACCCTCGTTAATAACAATATTGGCAACAGCAAACAGGGGAATAGGTATGGCAGCGCCGGGATTAATGATTATTCTTCTTAAATCCTCAATGCTTTCCTTATCTTCTTCTTTCAGGCGCACAAGTATATCAATATTACGATCTTCTTCCTTAAATTCGGTAGCTATATCACCTCTTATTTTATTACGCACAATGGATGCGACCTGCAGTACATTTAATCCCTGATGAGCAATTTTCTTTCGATCATAATAAATCTGAACTTCAGGATTTCCACGCTGCAAGTTTGCTTTCGCATCAACTATTCCTTGAATAGTGGACATTTTTTTTTCGATTTGTGAGCTGTATTCCTGAAGTTTGCTAAGGTTAAAGCCTTGTATATGTACTTCGATTGGAGTTTTAAAGCTGAACAAAGTGGGTCTGGCGATACTTGCCGTAACCCCGGAATAGTTTGATATTACGGAACGTATATCCCGTATTACCTCTTCTTCATATTCTTCAAGATTAGACGTTTCCGAAACTGTCACGGTTAATTTTGAGGTGTGCTCGCCTTCTTCGCTATCCGAGGCAGCCGTTTTATCAGTTCCCGAGACTGAGGCAACTTTTGCAACACCTTGCAACGCTTCAATAGCTTCCTGAATGGCAGAAACACGTTGATCTGTTTTTTCTACCGGTGTTCCTACAGGGAAGGTCAATTTTACATAAAATTCACCCTGATGTACTTCTGGTATCAATTCGCTGCCCAGTTGGGGGACAATACCATATATTGTAACGGCAAATAGTACAACAACAGATCCAATAATCGTATAACTGTTATCTAAAGATTTTTGCAGAAATAATGGATAATATTTTTCAACCGCGCCGTAAACGATATTAAAAACGCTGATCAAGATTTTTATAACTGGCGTAAAGATCAATTGTGCCAGCATGGCAATAAGCATAACCAGCAGAATAATTAGCATTGTGAAAGCGTGCAGCAATCTAAATACCACTTCAAATAGTACTGATACAACGTATTTAATGAGATAGAAAAACAGAACAAACAGAGTGAAAACCGTTCGCCATATTTTTCTAAAAAATGATTTTCCTTTAAATGATTTAAAAAAACTGAATAAATCGTCAAAAAAAGATCCAGCGGATTTAATCGTCGTATAATTTTCCCAAATTTCATGGCTGAATTCAAATAGTTTCCAGTTATTACTTTGCGCAAAGTGGCGTATTTTTTCAGAGTATCTAAAATCTTTTTTAATTAGTCGAATTAAAAACAGCAGAGGTGCCAGGATAACGAGCAACAATACGGCAACGGCTTTTGCCAGCGCTACAATTAAAGCGGCAAACATTTTTAACGCTTTTAAAAACGATGAAAAAATAACATGTGCTGTCAACGATAGCCATTTGACAAGTTTTTGGAAAAATGAATCCTGATTTTCTTCTGCAAAGAAGGTTTTTATTTCGGAGCGGGTTTTTATATTAAGCAGGTAATCCCTGGGAATTCTGTCTACCTGAGCATCACGTACAAATGTTGATGTTTGACGAGAGAAAAGCATCGGAATGAGAAACAAAGCAACAGCTAAAGAGGCTAAGAGCGAAAAGACCACCGTTAAAGCCATATCTCCGAAGACCTGTCCGGCTACGCCTTCCACAAAAACAATTGGGAAAAATACTGCAATTGTTGTAAGAGTGGAAGCTACAACCGCGCCACCAACTTCTTTAACACCGCGCAATGTTGCTGTTATTAAATTATCACCACTTTCCCGGCAACGTGCAATGCTCTCCAGAACAACAATTGAGTTATCCACCAGCATACCAATTCCTAAAGCCAGGCCACCTAAAGACATTATATTAAGGCTGACATTAAAAATTTTCATGGTTGCAAAAGTTGCGATAATTGATATGGGAATTGAGACCGCAATAATTACTGTAGGGAGCAATCTGCGCAGAAAAATGAATAATATTATGATAGCAAAAAAACCTCCCATTACCGCTGTATTTACAACTTCATTGACCGAGCTTTCAATAAATACGGATTGGTCAGAAAGAGTTGTTATATTTGTCCCTTCAGGCAATGTGTAGGCAAGAAAGCTAGTCATCCGTGCTTTTTCCAGTGCTGCACCCATATTGCCACGATCGCCACCCCTGCCACCATTTGCGCTTTTTTGTTCATCCTTTTTTTGTTCAGGTTTTTTTTCTTCTACTTTTCCTTCTTCTTTATCTTTTTGGGCCTGTTCTTCTTTTTTCTTTAATTCAGCAACAAAGTTTTGCTGTTCTACTGTCCCGTATAAACGGTCTTTTACTTTCCTGGCAACAGCAACAATATTGGCATCGGCTTCTTTATAGATCTCAATTTCAACACTTTCAGTCCCTCTTATACGAGTGATAATTTCTCGTTCTTTGCTCGTGCGATTTACTTTTCCAATGTCTTTTATTTTAATGTTAACGCCATTAAACTGGCCTATAACAAGTTCCTCAATCTCCTTCATGGAGCGGAATTCATTCAGTGTACGAACCAAATATTCGGTTTGCCCTTCTTTTAGATTGCCGCCGGCAAGGTTAACATTTTCCTGAGCTAACCTGTCACGAACACGCTGGATGTCCAATCCGATCAATGTCAGCTGGTTTTCATCTAACTCAACCCGAATCTCTTCTTCCAGCCCGCCTTTAACTTTAACAGCTGCTACTCCATCAACAGATTCCAGGGCTCTTTTTAACTCCTCTTCGGCAATGTATCTCAGATATGTCAGATCCGTTTCACCAAATAACCCTACCCTTAATATGGGATCTAAAGAAGGATCGAATCTTAGAATAAGAGGACGCTTCACTTCTTCGGGTAAAAATACCTGGTCAAGCTTTTCACGCAAGTCGGCGGTTGCCTTATCCATGTTTGTATCCCAGGTATAATCCAATATAACATCGGATTGTTCTGCTTTAGAAATAGAGCTTATCGAGACAAGGTTATCGACAACGCCTAATGCCTGTTCAATGGGACGTGATATGGTTGTCTCTACTTCTTCGGGGGCTGTTCCGGGGTATTCTGTTCTTACCGTTAAACTGGGATAAGTCATTTCCGGCATTAGATTCAGTGGCAGTTGTTTATAGGAGAGTATACCAAAAACCGTAACCCCAACAACAACCATTAATATGGCGACCGGCCGTGTAGTCGTGAAACTGTAAAATGAATCTTTTACTTTTTCAATGTTCTCTTTTACGATATTTGACATTTAAAACTCCGAAAAAACATCACGTGTGATTTTATCATAATAAATTCTGTTCTATTAACTTTAACATTCTATAGTTGCTTTATTTTTTAGCAACAACTGTTTCCCGTTCAAGTACAACGCGTACTTTTGCTTTATCCTTTAGACCGGCCTGACCAACAACAATTACTTTTTCACCTTCTTCAATATCGCTTAATGCTTCTATTTTCTGGCTGTCTTCAAATCCGGCCTTTAGACGTATTTTATACGCAACGCTATCACGAACAACAAATACGTTTAAATATTCGTTTTCATAAACAACACTCGTTTTGGGAACGAGAATGGCATTTTTGTGGGTATCTATTATTAAATTCACATTA
>CAVRRG010000021.1:0-9162 GCA_963723365.1 Calditrichota bacterium
ATCAAATGCTGGCTTCGGATAATATCGAAACGCTAAATAGCTTGAATTTTAAAAAAATTATTACGCAATGTCCTCATTGTTTAAACACCCTAAAAAATGAATATCCGCAGTTAGGCGGCAACTACGAAGTACAGCATCATACTGAGTTTATTGAGCAGCTGTTAAAAGATAAAAAAATTAAACAGAATTCAGCAAAAGCGGACGATTTGACTTTTCACGATCCATGTTATCTTGGCCGCCATAATGATATTTATAATGCTCCAAGACAGGCTTTAAAGGCAACGGGTGCTAAGCTTATAGAAATGGGGAAAAGCAAAAATAATAGTTTCTGTTGTGGGGCTGGTGGTGCACAAATGTGGAAAGAAGAAGAAAATGGAGATGAGGCTGTACGAAGAGTACGGCTAAAACAAGCTCAGGAAACCGGTACAAAAAAAATCGCAACAGGCTGCCCTTTTTGTATGACCATGCTGGTGGATGCTGATAAAGAATTAGAAAGCGAAATGGAAATATTGGATATTGCAGAAATCGTCGCCTCCAGGCTGGAATAAGAGTGATTTAAATTTTTTTAAAGAGAAACGTGTAAAATGCATCAAATATATATTGGTGCATTTTTTGTTTATGCCTGATTATAATGGATTTAGAGCCACTTTTTTCTTACATTTCAAAGCTTGATTTAAATGCTGTGTGGACAGCATTATGTATACATATTTCAAATAGTTAACAATGAAAATGAGGCAGCAAAAGCTGCTTCAAAAAAAAATGAAAAAGTTTCTTATAATTAGTTGTATTGTTTTATCCTTTTTGGGAATATTAATATCATCCTCCCCATTTATATTAAAAATTACAGGCTTAGATATACCAGCCAAAAGACTTTTGTTGGAAAATATATTTTCAGGCACAAGTCATCAATTTGATTTACAAAAAATAAATATTGGATTGGGAAAATTTGAAATTAGTGAGGTTTCCTTTAAATCATCCGACAAGCGCCTTGAAGTTTTCGTTGATGAAATGATATTAGAGTTCAATATTATTGAGTATTTAAAATCCCCTACTAATTTTAAAAAATCCTTACGGGAAATATATTTTATAAAGCCACAATTAATCATCCATGAAAAAGCCTCTGGACAGAAAAATCTTTCGGGTTTTGAAAGCCAAAGCCTGAAATCGCTCATATCTGAATTAAATTTTTATAAGAATTTGGGCATTGCAGAAGGACAAATTAAATATCAGGATAAAACTGGGACGGAGTATATATTTGCCCAGCATCTTAATGGGTGGTTAAGCCACCATGATCTGGACAATATTTTACTAAATGTTGAAGGAAGTTCTTTTACATCTGATACCGAAAATTTTAAACTGGAAGCTGAAATTAATAACAGTTCCAGCAGCTTTTTATCAAATATCGCAGTTTTTAATTATAATTTTAGTGATCCCTCCCTGGAATTACTAATTGAATCAATAAAGCTTGACGGTCTGGCCAACGGAAGTCTGGCCATTAAAGGTAATTTTGAAAAACTAGATTCGTTAAATATAAATGGCAAAATGATTATTTCAGATTTAAATATCGATTACCAGGAGGAATATTTTTCTGATATAGATTTTGTTTTGAATGTGGAGAACAACAGTATTTCTCTTGATGAAGGTCGTTTTAAGTATCATGATAGTCAGATCACGCTTAACGTTTTTATGCCAGACTTGTATACCCCGGAAATTACTGGGAATATAAATTCTTTCAATTTTCCGATAGCGGCCTTAGAAAAAATCATCCCAACTGCCATTTTTAATGGCAGCAAACTTAATTACTCATTGGATTTTGAGATAAATGCAAATAACTATTTTGCTGTGGGCTCTGTTAATTCAGATAATTTCTCTCTTTATAAAGGCAGGTTTAGAAAATTTGAAACATCTGTAAAAATATCAAATGAGGAAATAAAATTTACGGATATGCTGGTCAGCAATGATAATCTCAAGGTTATTGGTTTTGCTAATTATTCCAATAAATCAAATGACTGGAAAATTAATCTAAATGGCGATTATTACTCTCAGGAACATATCTTGTTTGATAATTTAAGTAATGCGGATCATGCTTTTGATGTAGATCTTACCTATAATACTAAGTCAAATATATCTCATGGGAAATGGAATTATTTAATTTCAGGATCTGATACCATCCTTAGTGCCCAAGGTTTAGTAAGTGGAGATTCTAAAGCTATAACCGCAAGTTCACTTTCTACAAACTTTGACGCCTTCAATTCAAAAATTAAAATTGCCGATTATTTAAGTAACCCAAATATTGTTTTGATGGAAATAAGCAATTTCCCATTTCATGTTTTTTCTACTGATAAAATTTTCAAAAATATATATGATTTTGTAAACACGCGAGTTTTGCTTTCCGGGGTAATGAATGATTTAAATGGTAGTTTAGAGTTTTACGAGAAAACCTCCAATGAACCATTAATAATTTTAAATACAAGAGTAAAAGATATTGTCAAAGAGAACAAAATTGTATCGGGTAATATCAAAATTTTGAATATGGAAGGAAGTTTTGGCGCAAATATAAATTCTACCTTATTGGCCAGCCATTTTTATTTTGATGATGGTCTTAAAGGAGAACTTATTATTGACCTATCAAAAGAGGACGAAGAAGTTAATGGCAGCATCAATATTGAAAACCTGAAAATTCAGCAGGCATTAGTAAATACGCTTGTTGAAAACGATTATCGTTATCAAGGTGAGATAAGCGGTGATGTAAATATTTCCGGAAGCATTGAAAAACCTATTGTAAAGGGAAAATTAAGGGGAGCCAAATTTGTATTAAATGAAATTGGTTATTTTCAACCGCAAGCAGTTATTAGTTTAGAGAAGACATCTCTTAAAGTGGATTCAATCGCAATTTACCACAATAACCTTCCTGTAGTGGAAGGCCGTTTCTCCTGGACATTATCAACAGATCAGATTGATGGTGTACTTAAAGGCAGCGCTTTAGATATTGAAACATATTTAAACACCTTTAAAATGAATGAAGGATTAATAACAGGAACGGCGGCATACGTTACTCAAATTTCCGGCACCAGTAAACAACCCCTTTTGGAAACAAGCTTTGATCTTTCTGATGGTGAGTTAGATCAGATTAAATACGATAAACTGCAGGTTAAACTTGTTGACCAAATTATTGATAATAGATCACTTCTTGACAGCAATAACCATAATATTTATTTAAAGAATCTGAATATTTCACGACAAGGTCATTTTCACCTAAAGAGTGAGGGTTCTATCCCTTTAAACAGTAATGATAATATTGATTTTTCTGTAAATTTTGATGGTGACATTTTAAATCTTATACCACGCTGGGAACCATATTTTCGTGATGGAGCAAGCCTTGCAGATATATCTTTAAAGTTAAAAGGCACAAAAGAAAATCCTAAATTAGCCGCTGCAGAGATAAGGATTGACAGAGGAGAATTATGGTTAGAAAGTGTAGCCGAACATATTGAAAATATTAGCGGAACGATTCTATTAAAAGAAGGCGATAATAAAATTGATATCGACTTAATTGCTTTTGTTGGCGAAGATTACCTGAAAATTAATACGGTTAGAAATATAACCACAGCCGAAGGAAGAGAATTAGAAAGCTGGTTTTTTAAAGGGCTTGATCTTGATTTTGGGATACTGGCAATGCAAACGAGCGGGCAAGGGGTTGAATTAAACATACCAGGATTGATGCTGCCATCTGAATCCGGGAAAATACACCTGGCAGGAAAAGTAGATCAGGAAATATTTTATTTCGCGGGTCCAATAAAACATCCTGTTGCATACGGTTTAGTCACTTTAAATAATGCCAATATAACATATCCTTTTATCTCTGAAAATAAAGCAGACGATAAACGCTCTACTACTGTTGAATTTTTAAGTAATATTGAATGGGATGCTACTCTTAAATCGGGTGAAGATGTTTTATATGCGCGCAATATACCGGCTTATTTTGATAATGTGTTTACAGAGGTTACCGTTGATGAAAAAAGTCCGGGGCTAGATTTTAGCGGAATTATAGATAAAGGCACCTTTAAACCTGTTGGAAGCCTTATTTCCTCTCGCGGTAGATTGGAATATCTGGATTTAAATTTTAAGGTTGACAGATTTACTGTAGACTTTTTTCAAAATAAAGATTACCCGGATGTTTCAGGGAAGGCGTGGACTTCTATCAGAGACAGTGTTGGTGCCGTGCCTAAAACAATATATTTACAGTTATACGCTATCGATGAGGAAACAGGTCAAATAAAACAATTTGGCAACTGGAATGAATTTAAGTTTAGGCTGGTCTCGGCAGATCCTACTATTGGAGAGACTCAGGAACAGGTTTTAGCCTACCTAGGATATTCGGTTGAAAACATAAAGGAAAAAGCAACAAATGTTGGTGGAGCCCTAACAGATAAATATTTGATAAGACCATTCTTAAGACCGGTAGAAAAAATTTTAGAAAAAAGTTTAGGCGTTGATTTGGTAAGATTCAATTCAAAAATTGCCAAAAATCTTTTTTACAGCAGTATTTTAAAAAGTGATCAATCTCAAAAAGTAAACCCGTTTTCAAATCCATTCTCTAATGATGTGCGTTATCTCTATTTAATGTCCAGCTCGGAAGTTACTGTTGGTAAATATTTGAACGAAAATATTTATTTGACGTATACCGGCCAATTAGTATCAGTTTATGATGACGTTGAAACGGGTTATGACATGAATCATTCACTGGGTGTAGAATACCGCTTTTATAAAAATATATTATTAGAATTTGAGTGGGATAGAGAGTTGATGAGATTGTATGATTATGCAAACCAACGTCAATATCTGGACGACTTTAAAATTAGATTCAGGCATTCATTTTCATTCTAACGTGGAGGAATAAAGTGCGGAGTTTTTTCGCTATTGCAATACTTTTAATTACATCAAACCTGTTTTCACAAACTCAATCCATAATAATAAATTCAATTGCTATCGAAGGAAATGAAAGCGCTGATGCCAGCACAATTCGCGGTAATACAGGCCTTAAATCCGGGATGAGTATTACCGGTGAGGATATTCAAAAAGCTATTAAAAACCTTTGGGCTTTAAGAATTTTTGAAGATGTACAGGTATTTATAACAAATCAAGGAACAGACGGTATTGATCTCCTAATAAAAGTAAAAGAATATCCCAGATTAAATAATATTAATATTTCCGGCTACGATGAATTCTCTGAAGAGGATATAAAAGATGCATTAGAAATATATAAAGGGGCTATTATCACCCCATATAAGATTTCACTAATGAAAGAAAAAGTCATAAAAAAGTATCATGATGAAGGCTTTTTATTAGCAAAAATCACTATCGATACCAGTTTTGCCCGCAAGCAACGAGTCGATTTAAATATTATTATCGAAGAAGGGGCTGAAGTACAGATAGAAAAGATTACTTTTCATAATAATGTAGCGTTTGATAATGATGAGTTGCTGGATGAAATGGAAGATACACAAGAAGACAGATGGTGGCGAAGTGCAGACTTTGATCCGCAAAAATTTGCAGCGGATAAGGAGCTTGTCATTCAATACTATAAAGAAAATGGCTATCGTGATGCTGAAATTCTAAGAGATTCCATTTCTTATAGTGATGATGAAGAAGATTTATTTATTGATATCTGGGTTTACGAAGGAAACAAATATCATTTTGGTGAAATAAATTTTTCAGGAAATGAAATATTCTCAAATGATGAATTAAATGCAGTTTTAGATATAAAGAGGGGCGATCTGTACGATCAAAAAAAATATGATGAGGGAATCCGTGACAGGTTGCAAAAATTATATTATAATCAGGGATACTTATTTTCCAGTATTGTACCGCAGGAAGTACCGGTTAAAAACGACACATTAAATATTACATTTAATATCAATGAGGGCAGTGTCGTTCGAATTAAAGAAATTATTATAGCAGGAAATACCAAAACAAATGAAAAAGTAATCAGAAGAGAATTTAAGATTCATCCCGGAGATAAATTTAATAGCGCAAAATTGGAAAGATCGGTCAGAGACTTAATGATATTGAATTATTTTAGCAATGTCGTTCCGGATGTTAGACTAATTCCTGATGATTCAAAATTTGTTAATTTAAAAGTTGATGTTGAAGAGAAGTCTACAGATATGGCTAATATGTCAGCAGGTTTTAGTCAGAGAGATGGGCTTATTGGCAGCCTTGGTTTAACTTTTAATAACTTCTCCCTGGCCCATCCTTTAAGCGGTGGTGGCGGGCAACGACTTGTATTTGATTGGCAGTTTGGCAGAATTTACAGATCATTTTCAATTAGTTTTACTGAGCCATGGCTTTTTGATACACCCACCCTGGGTGGTTTTTCTGTTTTTAATACGCGGACGGGTGGCGGATTCTATCCTTTTACAAGAAGGGATATTGGTGGTTCTGTTAGGTTAGGGCGCCGCTTCAGATGGCCTGACAATTATTTTAGAGGTGACTGGATTTTTAGAGCAGCGAAGACTTCCATTACAAATGTTGATAGCGGTTCTGATTTTGCTGCTTCAAACAGAGAAACAAGCCAGTTAAGTTTAACTCAGATAATATCGCGGGACAGCCGGAATAATCCCGAATTTCCAACAAATGGTACTTCACACAGCTTAAGCATGGAACTTTCAGGCGGCCCCTTTGGAGGAGAACAGCACTTTTTTAAATCAATTTTCACCTCCGAATGGTTTATTCCATTGCCTTATGGATTAGTTTTTTACGTTAACAATAAATATGGTGTGATTAATGAGTTGGCCTCCAGTGATGGATTATTGTTTGGTGAATATTTCTATATGGGAGGTAGCGGTCTTGGTTTTGCCGAAGGGTTAAGAGGATATGATGATGGCCAGGTAGGACCTCTTACCGGCAGTGGACAACCTCGGGGTGGAGCTGCAATGGCGAAAACCACTTTTGAATTACGGTTTCCTATTGCCCCTAATCCGACTATATTCGGACTTTTCTTTGCCGAAGGTGGTAATGTTTGGAGGAATGTTGATCAAATAAATCCCTATGATTTAAGAAGATCCATTGGCGCGGGTATTCGTTTATTTATGCCATTGGTCGGTATTATTGGCATCGACTTCGGATATGGATTTGATTATTTGGATTCTGATTTCAATCGTTCAGGAGATTGGCAAGTTCATTTCCAATTTGGAAGATTTTAGATAATTAACTAAATTAAAAGTTTAAAATTTCAAATAATTTAAGAAAAATTTTTAGGAGGACTATAAGTGAAAAAGGTAAACTTAATTACTGTTTTGTCATTGTCAATATTAATTTCAGCTCCTTTGTTAGCACAAAAGCTTGCTTATGTGCATACTCAGCAAATTTTTGGTGAATACACAGAGTATAAAGATGCTGAAAATAAAATTGCCCAGATAAGAAATCAATATCAAGCAGAGTATGATCAGTTGGTGAAAGAATATACCGCTCAGCTTAAAGAAATAGAATCGCAGAGTCTTTTACTAAGCCCTGAAAAGAAACAAGAAAAAGAAAGACTAATGCAGGATAAAGCTCTTCAGATCGAAAGATATAAATATGAGAAATTAGGGCCGCAGGGAGAATTATATGTAAAGCAGTCAGAACTTGTTCAGCCCATTAATGATAAGATTATGGAAGCAATTAATAAAATCGGGGAAGATGAGGGCTACGATTTTATCTTTGATGGTGCGAACGGAATATTATTTGCCAGACCTGAAACTGATCTAACTAAGCAGGTTTTAGAAGCTTTAAACGACAAAACACAATCTGCTAAATAACAGATTAAGTTAATGAAATTAAACGAAGTTGCTAAACATCTAAATGGCACTTTGATTGGTTCAGGTGATATTGTTATAAACAAGCCAGCAAAAATTGAAGAAGCTGGCCAGGGCGACATTACTTTTATATCAAATCCAAAATATAAACACTTTTTAGAAACAACAAAAGCAAGCGCGGTAGTTGTTGATAAGAGTGTTGAAACAGTGCAATTACCTCATATAATAGTCGAAAATGCTTATATGGGGTTTCTTTTATTATTAAAATTGTTTGATCCACCGCGTGGTGTTGATTTAAAAGGTGTTTCGGAAAAGGCACACGTTGAACAATCTGCAAAAATCGGATCAAACTGTGCAATAGGACCCTTCGCGTTTATTGGATCAAATACAATACTGGGTAATAATTGTAAAATTTATCCCGGGGTTGTTATCTCTGAAAATGTAACTATTGGAGATGATTGCATAATTTATTCTAATGCATCTGTCCGGGAATATTCTGTTATTGGCAACAGAGTGATCTTGCAAAATGGCGCTATAGTTGGCGGTGATGGATTTGGGTTTGCTCCGCATGAGGGTATATATCATAAAATACCGCAAATCGGCAATGTTGTTATAGAAGACGATGTGGAAATTGGTGCTAATACAACGATTGACCGGGCGACTGTGGGCTCTACCAGAATAGAACACGGTGCAAAAATTGATAACTTAATTATGATTGCACATAATTGTTCGATTGGAGCAAATACCGTTATAGCTGCGCAAACAGGTGTCGCCGGTAGTACAAAAATAGGATCTAATGTTACCATTGGCGGACAAGTAGGTATTACCGGACATATACAAATTGGTGATAACTCAATCATTGCAGCGCAATCGGGAGTTACAAAAAATGTTGATCCACAATCGATTTTAATGGGTCTTCCGGCTATACCAATCACTGAAAATAAACGCATAAATATCAGCGTAAGAAAATTGCCGACAACCGTTAAACGGATTTCCATCCTGGAAAAAGAGCTTGAAGAATTAAAAAAACAATTAAAGGACGGCAAAGGTAAAAAGGAATGAGATTAAAACAAGCTACAATAAAAAAAGAAGTATCATTTGCCGGTCGTGGATTGCATACAGGCAACGAAACAAAAATTACTTTTAAACCTGCCCCCGAAAACTATGGGCGCAAGTTTGTCCGAGTTGACGTCGAGAATTCACCTGAAATAAATGCAATTGTTGATAATGTAGTACAAAACAAAGAAATAGACAGTCTCAGAGGAACAACTATCCAGGTGGATGGGGTCGAAGTTCACACAGTTGAACACGTTCTAGCTGCCCTTGTTGGACTGGAGATCGATAATGTCCGAATAGAATTAAATCC
>CAVRRG010000022.1:0-11177 GCA_963723365.1 Calditrichota bacterium
AAACTTTGATTGGCAGTGTCCCCGCCATAGACACTATCTACACCGATAATAATATTGAACCAGGTATACAATATTATTATAGAATTCGGGTCCAAAACACAGAAAATTTGTTTAGCGGATATTCAGCAGAAGTAAGCAGCGCCATACCACAAATATCAGGATTCTCAAATCAGGTAACAATTCCACATAATACAACAACATCTTTTCAATTAGATAATTTTGTTAATGACCCGGATGATAACGTTTCTGCATTAACGTGGTCCATTAATGGCCAAAGTACAATAAATGTGACTATTGTAAATAGAATTGCGAATTTTACGCCGCCTAATGATTGGTTGGGACAGGAAAACGTATCGATTAGAGTCGAAGATCCACAGGGGTGTTATGATGTGGTAAACGTTCTCTTCGTTGTCCAGGAAAATAGTCCGGCTATTACTAATTTTCCAAACATTAGTTTTGACGAAGATGGGGAAGCTTTTATTCCGTTGAACGATTATGTCCAAGATCCTGATAATCCTGTCCAAAACCTTGTATGGAGTGCAGAAAACCATAATACGTCTTTCTGTAAATATTGATCCAGGTTCACACATTGCTACTTTTAGTGCAGCGGAAAATTGGTACGGTACAGACGATTTATGGTTTTATGTTGCAGATCCTGAGCAGAATATGGACAGTGTATTGGTATCAATTCAGGTAAATTCTTTAAATGATGAACCGCTATTACAAGAATTACCGGATCTGGATATGTCCATAAACCTGAGCACTCAAATAGACCTTAAAGATTATGCCTTTGATGTGGAAGATAGCCCTGATTTACTGCAGTTGGTCTAATTCAACAGCAGCAAATATTAATTGCACAATAACTGCAAATGGAATAGCCACATATTCAGTTTCAGAAAATTGGTACGGACAGGAGCAACTGACAATCTATGTATTTGATTTACAGAATGCTCAGGATAGCGCAATAATTACTATTTATAGAAATGAAGATTTAAGTCCGCCAATTATTGCAGCACTAAACAGTATATCATTTGCTGAAGATGGCGAAGCTTATATTTTATTAAGTGATTATGTAAGTGATCCTGATGATCCGGTACAAAATCTTTTTTGGTATGCGCAAGAACATGATACCTTTCTTGTTAATGTTGATCCCATTTCTAAAATAGCCGCATTTAGCGCTCAAGAGAATTGGTTTGGAACCGGAAATATTTGGATTTACGTAAGCGATCCGTCACAAAATGTGGATAGCGCTTTAGTTTCAATCCAGGTTAATTCAATAAATGACCCGCCTGTTTTGCAGCAATTACCAACTGTGGATATGTCTTCCGAACTGGCAATAGATATAGATCTCAAAACGTATGTATTTGACGTTGAAGATGAATCTGATCTTCTAACCTGGTCACATTCAGGTTCAATAAATACAGGCTGCGCAATAACCGAAAATGGTATGGCCCAATTCTCTGTTCCTGAACAATGGTATGGGCAGGAAGAATTGAATATATATGTTACTGATTTACAAAATGCTTCAGATTCATCGCTAATAATTATTTATCGTCAGGACACAACAAGCGCACCCAGCATAACAGGGTTAGACAATCTGGTCCTCAATGAAGACAGTGCTTATACAGTTACACTGAGTGATCACGTCTTTGACCCGGATAACTCGAATGAGGAGCTTCAAGTTATATTAATGAACAACTCAAATATTCATTTAATGGTTGATCTGTATTCAAATACATTAACTTTCATTCCTGATACAAATTGGTTTGGTGATGAAATTGTTACTTTGCAAGTCACGGACCCCAATGGCAACATTGATTATTCAGAAATTGCGGTTACTGTAAACAATATTAATGACCCGCCGCAATTTAGCCAGATAGGCAACAGAACAATTATTGGAAATACATTGCTGACTATTGAGCTGTCAGAGTTTATAGCTGATGCGGATGGTCTAAATGATATCGCCGAAATTGATATTTTTTCTTCTGGTAACAATTATATTGGCTATCACCTCGATAAAAATAACTACCAGGTTACATTTTTTGCCCCCAGTGATATAACTGCCTCAGAAACTTTTATGATTCTAATTTGTGACAATTATGATATTGAAGCCTCAAACGTATTCCTGATTGATGTAATAGAAGAAAATTTAGAAGGTCTTGTGGGGATCAATTTTTTTGGCTCACAAACAACTATAAATATGAGCTGGATAACTAAACAAGAGACAAGAGATTATGTTGAGTATGGATTTGATATATCCTATGGCTCTTCCAGCGAGCAGGAAGATTATTTCTCGGATCAACACAATCATACTCTTGAAAATTTAGTTGAAAACAGCGAATACCATTTCAGGATTGTTTCTGAAAGCGAAAATGGACTAGTATATTCCGCCGATTCTGTTTTTTATACAGGTGAAAGTTCCGCTGATCAGATAAATGTTTTTCCCCTTCCCTATGTGAAAAGTGAAGACATAGAAAACAGAGGTATATTTTTTACAAACCTGCCCTTAAATTCAAAAGTCAATATTTTTAATCTTTTAGGGGAACCGGTTTTTAAAGCGGAGAATATATCATCAAATTACAGATGGTCTGTGGAAAACAACTCCGGTAAAAAGCTAAGCTCCGGTCTTTATTTATACGCCATAAATAACCATAAAAACAAGGTGATATCCAGAGGAAAAATAATTATTGTGCGTTAATTTAAAAGGCGCATTTAGTTAATTAAGTCACAACCCCGGCACGTGTAACTCCATATAATGTTTATTGATAATCAAGCTTTAATAGCAGGAGTTACATTTGTACAAAGGTTTAATAATCAGCGATGATATTTATTTAAAAAAAGAATGTATTGAGATAATAAATTCAATCGGTGATATAAAAGTTGATACTATTTCAACAATTGAAGAAGTTGCCCACGAAATTAATTTTTTCAATTATCTTTTTATAATAATTTCAGATTTTGAAGAAAAACTTATTTCCAAAATTTCCAAAGTAGAAAGCAAATCCCCCGGTTTATCTGTTTTATTCTATAATCATTCCTTAAATATTATTACATTTCCGGATGCTGTAAACAGATCTAAAGTTAAAATGGTAATCGGCGAAAATAGAGAAAGTAATCTTCAGGAACAGATAGAAGCTCTTAAATCAAAATTCTGGCGCAAAATACCTTATAAACAGTTTGGTATTAATTTTAAGGGATTATCCACACGAATGAAAATAGTTATGGATTATATCGAAACCGCGCCGATCAGGGATTGCAATATTAATAAAATATCTTCTTTATTAAACATCAGTGCCGGATATTTTAGTCAGGAATTTAAAAGAGAAACGAACAGGTCTTTCCGTACTTTTATGCAGAATATTATCAGCTATTACGAAAACATCATTTTCTCAAAAGTAAATTTATCCGCAAAAAATATATCTCAAATATTAGGGTACAGTGAACCTTCCAGTTTTAGCAGGTCTTTTAAAAATAGAAAAGGCATGTCTCCATCTAAATTCAAAAAAACAATATATTGAGTCGCTTATAATGCACAATATTCTCTCCGTGGATGTCGAGGATTGGTTTCACCCGGAAGCACTGCAACATCTTTTTCCATATTCAAGCTGGTCCGGCCTGGAATCCCGTGTGAATAAAAATGTAGAAATGTTGCTGCAGCTATTTTCCGATAAGGGAGTGCAAGCTACCTTTTTTACCCTGGGCTGGGTTGCTCAAAGAGATCCTGCTCTAATCAAAAAAATTGTTGAACAGGGTCACGAAATTGCCAGCCATGGAAACAGGCATAAAATGGTTACCAAGATGTCTCCGCAAGAATTTGAAAAGGATTTAGGTGAATCAATTAATATTTTAGAGGACGCAAGCGGTAAAAAAGTCCTTGGCTTTCGAGCGCCTACCTTTAGTGTTGTAAAAGACACCTTTTGGAGCTTTGAGATAATGGCTAAGTTGGGGCTGGTTTATGATTCTTCAGTTTATCCAATATGGCATGACCGCTATGGTGTTCCCGATGCCCCCCGCAGAGAATATAAAGCGTATGAAAGTAATGGAAAAACCATCACCGAGTTTCCCATGTCTACTGTAAAAATATTAGGAAAAAACGTACCTTTTGGCGGCGGCGGCTATTTAAGAATTTATCCCAACTGGCTTACCATAAAAGCAATTAATGCGGTTAATAAAGATGGTTTACCCGCAATTGTATATATACATCCCTGGGAGTTTGACAAAGAGCAAAAAAGGCTGGATTTGGGAAAAGTTCAAACGTGGCGGCATTACCATAATATAGAAAAAAATTTTGGAAAATTAGCTGAGCTGCTTGATCGTTTTTCGTGGACAAATTTTGAAAATATAATCACAGGAGATACATTACCTTAAAAATTTATTTATTTTAAATTAAACAATACCCGGTTAAATCCGAATTTTGAGTTTAGTCCCCCAAAACTTTTTGTCGGTTTTGATCTTAAGGTGAATCAGAATCCCGATCACGGCATTTAATAAAGGGGGAGGGTAGTATAAAACAAAAAAATATGATCGCCGCGTCGTTCGTTGACTAACAAACTCTGCGCGATGACACAAAGAAGTCATTGTGAATCCGTCGGCAGATGGATGTGGCAATCTAAATTTTTGACACTCCCAACTTAATTCTACGGAGAAAAAAATGAGTGAAGGTATACATATTCTTGTTGTGGATGATGAAGAAGATGTAAGAGACACCCTGCATAATGTGTTAAAAAGTATGAACTATGTTCCACACGTTGCAGCGAGTGGAGCGGATGCTCTTGATATCATTCATAATAATCAGATCGATGTAGTCTTATCTGATTTATATATGCCTGAAATGGATGGAATAGAGCTGTTAAAAAAAGTACGGGTCGATAATAAAAATATGATTTTTTTAATGATTACAGCGCATCCGACTATTGAAACGGCTGTTGAGGCAATAAAGAAAGGTGCTTATGATTATCTTACAAAACCTTTCCATATTGAAGAAGTACGCTTAAAAATAAACAGAGCCTTGGAGAAAAAAGGATTGGCTTCTTCGCTGCAATCAGCCCGCGGTCTGGTATGGGCTTTGATTATTTCCATACCTATCTGGTTAATCCTGGGAATCATCTTTGCATCAGTTTTAAAATAAAAGGTAATTTTTAAATTTAAAGGCTGTCCTAAAAGCACGAAAAACGTCATTCCGAATTTATTTCGGAATCTAAACTTCAACAAAAGCAACCTCTTTATGATCCTGAAACAAGTTCAGGATGACGAAATTCAAACTTTTTGGGACAGCCTTTTTTTATGGAGAAAATCATGGAAATTATTACCGAACAGTTTAATACGTCAACAAAAGGATTCAACGATATTATTGATATCACTGATAATATTGAATCTTTTGTTCATAAAAATAATCTATTTGAAGGGCAGCTTCTTGTTTTCATTAATGGCGCTACAGCAGCAATTAGTACAATGGAATATGAACCGGGTCTGTTAAAAGACATTCCCAATGTATTAGAGAAAATAGCGCCCATGAACGATCGTTATTATCATAACGAAACCTGGCACGATGGCAATGGTTATGCACATGTAAGATCAACCTTGATGAGCCCCATGATTATATTGCCTGTGTTTGAGGGAAAGATTGTCCGCGGAACCTGGCAACAGGTTATTTTATTAGACTTTGATAACAGGCCACGACATAGAGTAGTTACACTGCAATTCACAGGCAATAAAAACTGAAATCAGTTAGCATTATCCTGAGATTGATTGTTTTCAAGGGGATTTGAAAAATAGGCCACTGCTTTTTCAACATCTGCGTTCATTAAAATGCGTAAAATATTGCCCGGTGTAACTTCTTCCAGATTTATTACCCTAATGGTGTCTTTTAACCTGTGATATTCCGGTGCAAATTTCAAAAAACTGTTTGCACTTTTTAAAAGAAAATCATCATTAAAATGAACTGATTTCTCATCAGGGTACAAAGGCAGATAACGAATAGAAGCCTCTACTAAATCCTGGAAAAAATGTGTTCCAAACGATAAGTCCGGTACATAGTTACCTTTTTTGCGGGCGACTTCAATTAACACAGCGGTATTATTGATATCTGAGTAAGTTACATTTACTCCTAATTTTATATCGCCGCGACTTCCCCACCTTCCCGGTCCCATAAGGATGAATTTTTGTTTTGGCAGGACTTCATTTAATTTACTTATCGCTTTTCCTACACTGTTTAAATCATCAAGTTCGGTTAATTTACTATAACTTTCAGGATCCACGTAGACTATGTGGGTAATCTCAGGGACTTTGCCATTTGAAATATAGCGGTTCGCTGAAAAGAGCAGGGATTCTTCCGGAATATCCGGCGGTATGGGTGTAGGAGCATTATCCGTACCAAAACTTTGAGGTCTGCATTGTAATATATAAATGTCCGTTCCATCAGAAGCGAATTCAATGTCAACCGGTACTTTCAGTGCATCTTTTAATTCGTTTAAAATTCTGCTCAGTATGGGTATTAATCGTGTGTCGTTTATAAGGCCTTCAAAAGTGACAACAATATCGTCTTGTTTAAAATCGATACTAAAAGTATTGGGTTTCTTCAGATCATTATGTTCAAATACTGAGATAACGTTCTCAAAACGTGGATATTCTGAACCAAACTCTTTGAAAAGATCAACGATATCGATGGTTTCAAATTCATGTTTTTCCATATTCAGCACATCAATTTTTTGCGGAGAATATTTTACAGAATCATCAACACTGATGTTTGTTCGTAAACCGGGTTGCCCTGGTGCTATTAAAATGGGATAGTCCTCGCTAATTCTATCAACCGCTCGGGTACCAAGACCCGGTACAATTCTAAGCAAACCATCTTCCCGTTTTATACGCGGAGACCAGCGAAATTCATTATTACTAAATCCTACACCTGCAAAACTGGGGAGAAAATAGCGTCCTACCGGTTGTCCTACTACTTCCTGAATCAATATGCCCATTTCTTCATGGAAATCGATAAGATTGTTTTTTGTTCGATATTCCATTGGATCAGCGCCAAAAGTGGATGCATAAACTTCCGCTATTGCATCCATCAGAGCATCCAGCCTTTCCCGTTTTTTACCCTGGTTTGTAATAAACAAACTTTTATATTTACCCGAAAAGGCTGTTCCCAGGCGATCTTCCAGCAAACTTGAGCTTCTTACGATTAAAGGCGTTTCTCCAAAATCATCCAAAGCAACAGATAGACTTTTTATAATATCAGGTGGAAAATAGGAGTTTTTAAATAATTGAACCACATGCGGATATTCAGTTCTTACCTCATTTAAACTTTTATATTTTTGCTCAAGAATATCTTCCAGGTTATTGTAATTCATAAAATGAATCATTGTGTCGGAAGAGACATACCAGGTTTTAGGTACCTTTATAATATCAGAAATTTCCTTATCATGGATATTCTTCTTTAGAATGCGTTCAGCTAAAAATATACCGGCACTTTTACCACCCAATTTTCCATGACTTCCTGCCGGAAAAATCACTTTATCAATCAGTTCATTAAAATCAAATACCCGAACATAATTTTTAGCAATGGATATAAAATCGAGTTGTTCAGAAAAGAATCTTCTTAGAAGGGACGCTCTTACTCCTATCCGTGCTGAAGGCATTAATTCCAATCCATCAGGAGCAATTTGATAGTATTTTCTAATTGCCTCGACTATTTCAGTGAGTGAAGTATCATTATTTGAAGAGGCTCTGACGAGAAAAGCTGTTTTATCCTGCTGCATCCATTTTTGTATATTGGATAATATTTCTGCCTTACTCATATAACGTTGAGCAAGTTTAAATATCTCACTTGAGATTTCTTCCGACTGTTCGAAACGCCGTCTTTGAAGAGGAGTATTTACTTCACCATGCACTTCGCTTTCCTGGTATTGGTGGGTTGGTCCAAATTCCTGCAAAAGCTGCTCTGCCTCGGTAATGCCCTGCCACACCAAATTATTGAGCATTTTTCTGGAAATTCGAAAATAGAGATCGGGATCAGTTCTTTTTAACAGTTCAAGAATTACTTTCCATTCGCCTTCTTTGTTTTCTGTAAAATCCTGTTTGGTTGATTCCCATTTGTTAAAAACCAATTTTAATTTTTGGTACATTATATAATGGACTAAACGTGTGGCAATTGTTTTAAGAAGTTCCACCTCTTCATTCAAAAAGGCGCCATTTTCACCCTCAGCTTTTTCCTCTGTATAGCAAACCTGGATATAACCGTTTTTTTGTCCATTAACATAAATATCTTCGTGCAGCCGCCATTCAGATTCTCTAAAACCGTCAGAAATATATTCCTTTTCTTTGTAAACGATCTTTGCCCGGCAAATATCCTGATATTGATATCCAATAGGAATGATATCCAGAATTTTGGCAATAGATTCAGAAGTGCTGAACTCCGGAGATGCTAAAACTTCTTCAATCTCATAAATGCAATGAAGTTCTCTTACTCTTTCTTCGAGACTGACAATCAGTTTATTAAAGGGTTTGCTTTCGGTCATTAAATATCCATGTTAAAAATTAGTGCTTTACTCTAACACCATCCTCTTAATTTGCATGCTTCGGCTACCTTATTAATGGAAATAACATAGGCAGCATCGCGCATAAACAGATTTTTCTTTTCAGCTAATTCATATACAGCTTTAAATGCTATAGTCATTTTTTGATCTAACCTGTTTAAAACTTCTTCTTTTGGCCAGTAAAAGTTCATATTACTTTGAACTTGTTCAAAATAACTGCATGTCACCCCACCTGCATTGGCCAGAAAATCCGGAATCACAAAGATATTCTTTTGACTTAAGAAATTCGTCTGCCTCAGGGGTAGTTGGACCATTTGCTCCTTCTGCAATTATTTTTACGCTATTTTTAATTTTTTTTACAGTTTCATCAGTGATCTGGTTTTCAAAGCTGCTGGGAATCAGTATATCAACTTCCTGTTCAATCCATGCATCACCGGCTAATATTTCATACCCGGCACTTTTTGCTTTTTCTTTATCAATACCGCCAAAACGATCTGTTATTGCTAATTAATTCTGGCAAACTCAATACCATCCTTCTTTTTAAAGGTATAGGAAGTTTGATCATTTTGATCCCAACATGAAACACAAATAACTTTGCCGCCTAATTTTTGATATAATTCAATAGCATATTGAGCAACATTGCCAAATCCCTGTACAGCTCGCGGTTGTGTTCTTTACGTTTCAATTTTCATATTCTTCAATGCTTCACGAACTGTATAAACAACACCATATCCGGTAGCTTCTGTTCTACCTAAAGAACCACCCATACCAACAGGTTTGCCGGTAATTAATCCGGGATATTTTGACCCGAAAATCACTTCAAATTCATCCAGCATCCATAACATATGTTGGCCGTTTGTCATTACATCCGGTGCCGGAACATCTGCCAATGGACCAATATTTTTAGCGATTTGTCGAACCCAGCCACGGCATATTTGCTGCTTGTTCGTTGGCGGTAAGATTATGAGGATCACAAATCACACCGCCTTTACCGCCGCCAAGAGGTATATCTACAACAGCGGTTTTCCAGGTCATCCACATCGAAAGTGCTCGTACTGTATCAATAGTTTCCAGAGGGTGAAATCGTATACCTCCTTTTGAAGGACCCAACGCATTATTATGTTGAACACGGAATCCCTTAAAAACTTTTACTTCTCCTGTTTCCATTTTTACCGGAATACTAAAATGATATTCCCTCAAGGGTTGGCGCAATAGTTCGCGGGTTCCAGAATCCAGATTTATTAAATCTGCAACTTTGTCAAACTGAGCCTGAGCCATCTCGAATGCGTTAAAAGATTTATCAGCAGACATGTCAATTTCCTTTCAAATTAATTTAAGCTCTGTTCAAAATACCTTAGTGTATAATTTACAAATTTGAAACCCGTTTTTGAATAAAAAAGATCGCGATAAAACAGATAAATAGGAATTTTTTAAAGTAACCTCTTTCAATATGTAATAAAAGGTGTACGTTCATTATCCATTATGTGGGTCATTTACACCAAGTGAATTAAAAATACTGATTATTACGTAAATAAACTTCATATCCCTTGCATTCATTCCGAAAAACCTTTATGATTGGGGAGCAAAATCCCTAAAAAATGAGCAAAATGGGGTGAAAATCCATATATTATGTTAGATTACAATTTTACGGGTGAGTTTTCCTGTTCGCTGGATGCCAAGAATAGATTCAATGTTCCTTCCGGAATAAGAAGGATGATAGCTCCGGAAGCAAATAACACGCTTATTTTTGCTCCGGGTTTTGAACAAAAAAATCTTTATGTATACCCCTTGGACGAATGGAAAAATCTCACAAACAGCTTTAGAAAGTTTAAACCAAATGATAAATATGCGCAAAATTTTATGCGTTTTTTTGTTAGTGGAGCTCATACTGTTACAATGGATGCACAAGGAAGAATAATGTTACCTTCCCGTATTTTAGAATTGGCTGCAATAAAATCTGAAATGCTGATTTTGGGTATGGTAAATAAATTGGAGGTATGGAATCCACAGGTTTTTCAGGAATACAGGAACAATTTAGGCGCCGGTTTACCTGATCTGGTTGATAAAATAAACTTCTCAGATATGTCGTATGATGATGAGGAGTGAAGATGAGCGATCACTACCATGTTCCTGTACTGGGACATGAAGTGGCCCGGCAGCTGATTGTAAATAAAAACGGAATTTATTTTGACGGAACTTTAGGAGGAGGTGCACACGCAAAACTAATATTATCAAAGCTGTCGCCTAAAGCTCTTTATATCGGAATTGATCGTGACATGGATGCCATTAGCACAGCCCGGGAACGGTTGAAGGAGTTCCAAAATTTTCGAGCATATTGCACAACCTTTGATAATATAAAAACAATACTGGACACAGAGGGGATTGACCATGTTGACGGGATTCTTCTTGATTTAGGTGTTTCTTCATGGCAGATAGATCAGGATAAAAGGGGCTTTAGTTTTAGACCTGGTGTTGATCTTGATATGCGCATGGATAACTCCCAAAAGCTTACAGCAAAATGGGTAGTAAATAACTATAGTCTGGAAGAACTAAAACGGATATTTAAAGAATATGGCGAAGAACGTTTTTCAGGGAAGATTGCTTATTTAATAGTGAAAAACCGCGAGGTGAAAGAATTAGAGAAAA